>CAXTNB010000049.1:0-3397 GCA_964245385.1 uncultured Acetobacteraceae bacterium
GGAAGCCACCGCCCCGACGAAGCCGCCGATCGCCGCCGCCGCCGCGAACAGCTTCAGCGCGTCGAGCCAGCCGGCGGGCACGCTCAGATGGTGCAGCTGCCGACGCTGCCGGGCGCGCAGCTGCACGAAGGCCAGCAGCCCGAACACCAGCAGGGCCAGTCCCAGCCCGACCAGGTCGGGCAGGTAGCTCTGCCCGATCGCCACCAGCGGCACGCTGGTGGGCGCGATGGTCACGCCGCCGGTGATGCCCAGCAGGATGCCGCGGAACACCAGCATCCCGGCCAAGGTCACGATGAAGGAGGGCACGCTCAGGTAGGCGACCCAGTAGCCGTTGAACAGGCCGGCGGCGATGCCGAGCAGCATCACCACCAGCACCGTGACCGGCAGCGGCACGTGGTAGGTGACGTCGAGGATGGCCGCGACACCGCCGAGCAGCCCGAGCAGCGAGCCGACCGACAGGTCGATCTCGCCGGAGATGATGACGAACACCATCCCCGAGGCGAGCATGCCGGTGACCGCCATCTGCCGCAGCAGGTTGGAGAAGTTGCGCGCGGTCAGGAAGTCGCCGTCGGTGAGCTGCCAGAACAGCGCCCAGATCACCGCGATCGCGCTCAGCAGTGCCAGGATCTTGTAGCGCGAGAACGCGCCCTTGAGCTGGTCGAGCCTGAGCGTCAGGCCCGGCTTGGCGTCGAGGCCGCCCGGATGCGCGGCGGCGGAGGCGTTCTTGTTGATGGCCGTGATCTTCATGGTTCCCTCCGCCGCCTCAGGCGGCGCGGCGCAGCGGCGTGATCGCCGCCGACAGCACCTGTTCCTGGGTCAGCCCGTCATTGACGAAGTCGCCGCGCAGCTCGCCCTCGCCGATCACCAGCACGCGGTCGGAGATGCCCAGCACCTCCGGCATCTCCGACGACACCATGATCACCGCGGCCCCGGTGCGCGCGAGCGCGAAGATCAGCCGGTAGATCTCGTACTTGGCGCCGACGTCGACGCCGCGGGTCGGCTCGTCGAGGATCAGCAGCTTGGGCGCCGGCGCCAGCATCTTGGCGATCACCGCCTTCTGCTGGTTGCCGCCCGAGAGGTTGGAGATCGGCAGCATCGGCGAGGCGGTCTTGATCCGCATGCGGGCGATGTCGGTGCCGATCGCGTTCAGCTCGGCCTCCTCGTCGATCAGCCCGCCGTTGGTGTAGCGGGTCAGCACCGCCATGGTCATGTTCTGGCCGACCGCCATGCCGGGGATGATGCCGTACGCCTTGCGGTCCTCCGGCACCATGCTGATCCCGGCGCGCACGGCGTCGAGCGGCGAGCGCACCCGCAGCGGTTGGCCGCCCAAGAACAGGCTGCCCTCGCTGGTGCCGCGCCAGGCGCCGAAGATCGCCGAGACCAGCTCGGTGCGGCCGGCGCCGACCAGCCCCGCGACGCCCAGGATCTCGCCGGCGCGCACCGAGAACGAGACGTCGTCGACGCGCTTGCGCTCGCGGTTGTCGGGATCCCAGCAGGTGACGTTGCGTGCCTCGAACACGACGGCGCCGATATCGTGCGGCTCGCGCGGGAACAGGTTGTTCATCTCGCGCCCGACCATCATGCGTATGATGTCGCCCTGGGTGAGCTGCGCCATCGGCGCCGAGCCGACGAAGGCGCCGTCGCGGATCACGGTGACGCTGTCGGCGATCGCCTCGATCTCGTCGAGCTTGTGCGAGATGTAGACGCAGGCGGTGCCGCGCCGCTTGAGGTCGCGCACCAGGCCCAGCAGCACGTCGATCTCGCGCCGGGTCAGCGACGAGGTCGGCTCGTCGAGGATCAGCAGCCGCGCGTTCTTGTTCAGCGCCTTGGCGATCTCGATCAGCTGCTGCTCGCCGCCGGCGAAGTTCGAGGCCGGCTCGGCGACGTTGATGTGGCCCATCTTGAGGTCGGTCATCAGCGCGGTGGCGCGGGCGATCATGGTCTCGAAATCGATCAGGCCGCCGCGGGTCAGCGGCTCGTGGCCGAGGAAGATGTTCTCCGCCACCGAGAGCTGCGGCACCAGCATCAGCTCCTGGTGGATGATGACGATGCCGGCGGCCTCGGTCTCGCGCACCCCGTTCGCGCGCAGCTCCTCGCCGTCCCACAGGATGCTGCCGGTCCAGCTGCCGTACGGGTACACCGCCGACAGCACCTTCATCATCGTCGACTTGCCGGCGCCGTTCTCGCCGCACAGCCCGACGCACTCGCCGGGCCGGACGGCGAGGTCGATGCCGTTGAGCGCGCGCACGCCGGAGAACTCCTTGACGATGCCGTGCATCTCCAGAAGAAACTCGCCCACTTCCGGCCCTCCGCGTGCGCGCCTGCTCGAGCGTTCGCCTGCTCGCCGACCGGCTACTCGCCGATCTGCGCCCTGGTATAGAAGTTGTCGCGCACCAGCAGGTTGACGTTGGCCTTGGTGACCACGATCGGCGTCAGCAGCTCGGTGGGGACGTCCTTCTTGCCGTTGTTGATGGTCGAGTTGAAGGACGGCTTCTGCCCCTTGGCGAGCTGCACCGCCATCTTCGCGGCACTGGAGGCGATCACCTTCAGCGGCTTGTAGACGTCGCTGCTCTGGGTGCCGGCGACGATGCGCTTGATCGCCGAGAGGTCGGCGTCCTGGCCGGACACGCCGACCTTGCCGGCGAGACCTTGGGCGGCCAGCGCCTGGATCGCGCCGCCGGCGACGGCGTCGTTGGAGGCGACGATGCCCTGGATGTTGTTCTTGTTGGCGGTGAGCGCGTTCTCGACGATCGACAGCGCCTCGGTGGCCGACCATTCCGGCACCCACTGCGAGCCGACGACCTTGATGTCGCCGCGATCGATCAGCGGCTGCAGCACCTTCATCTGGCCCTCGCGCAGCAGCTTGGCGTTGTTGTCGGTGGGCGCGCCGCCGAGCAGGTAGTAGTTGCCCTTCGGCACCGCGTCGACCACGCCCTGGGCCTGCATCTGGCCGACCCGCACGTTGTCGAACGAGATGTAGGCGTCGATGTCGGCGTCCAGGATCAGGCGGTCGTAGGAGATCACCTTGATCCCGGCCTGCTTGGCCTCGGAGACGATGTTGCCGAGCACCTTGCCGTTGAACGGCACGATCACGATCACGTCGACGCCGCGCGAGATCAGGTTCTCGATCTGCGAGATCTGGCGCTGCTCGCTGCCGTCGGCGGACGTCACGTTGACCGTGGCGCCCATCGAGCGGGCGGCGGCGACGAAGAAGTCGCGGTCGCGCGACCAGCGCTCGATGCGCAGGTCGTCGATCGAGAAGCCGATCTTCGGGTGCGCGGCACTGGCGCGCGCCGGGATCGGCGCCAGGGCGGGAAGTGCCGCGGCACCCAGCAGGGCGGCGAGACCGGCGGCGGTCGCGCGGCGGCGTGTCAGGGAACGGGACAGACGCTAGGGA
>CAXTNB010000049.1:3407-11890 GCA_964245385.1 uncultured Acetobacteraceae bacterium
CAAGGGATCCTCCTGTGGACGAGCGCCCGGAGCCGGCGGCCTGTCTCGGCCGCTCGCCGTCGCTCCCGGGCGCGAAGCGGTGTCATGCGTATCAGCATGAGGCACGTGCCACAACTGCGTTTCCCGCCGCCCGAGGTCGTTTTCTTCGCAACACGAAGTAATCACTTCGGATATTTTGCAGCGCAACATTAGCCGCCGACCTCGATGAGCGGCGATTTCCCCGTCGAGGGACGATTCTGACTATCGTACCTCAGCCGCCGCGCTATGCTGACCAGATGAAGCGGATGACCGTCCACGACGTCGCCGAGCACGCCGGGGTCTCGCTCGCGACCGTCGACCGCGTGCTCAACCGGCGGCCGGGCGTCAGCAGCGCCATGGCCGAGCGGGTGCGGGCGACCATCGAGCGGCTCGGCTTCCAGCGCGACCACTTCGCCGCCAGCCTCGCCACCAGCCGCCGCCACCGCTTCGTCTTCGTGCTGCCCAGGCTCGACAGCAACAGCTTCATCTGCGCGCTCAAGCGCGAGATCGAGGCGCAGCTGGAAGCGCTGGCGGCGCGGCGCATCCAGATCTCGCTGCTCGACTACGCCGCGTTCGATCCGCAGGCGCTCGCCCAGGTGCTGCACGCGGCGGCGCCGGCGACGCAGCTCGGCGACGCGGCGGCGGTCGACGGAGTGGCGCTGGTCGGCATCGACGCGCCCGCGGTGCGCGCCGCCATCGAGCAGCTGCACGAGCGCGGCGTCGCCGTCATCACCCTGGTCTCCGACGTCGCGCCGTCGCGCCGGCTGCACTGCATCGGCATCGACAACGTCGCCGCCGGCCGCGTCGCCGCCTCGCTGATCGGACGCTTCAACGCGCGCCGCGGCGGCCGCGTCGCCATGATCGCCGGCAAGCTGGCGCTGCGCGACCACAGCGAGCGCGCGCTGGGCTTCACCCAGGTGATGCAGCAGGACTATCCGCAGCTCGTCCTGCTGCCCGCCGTCGAGGGGCTGGACGACGGCCGCATCACCGCGACGCTGACCCGCGCGCTGCTGCAACACGACGACCTGATCGGCATCTACTCGGTGGGTGCCGGCAATCGCGGCATCATCGAGGCGCTGGAGCAGTCCGGCCGGCAGCACGAGGTCGTGGTGGTGGGCCACGAGCTCACCGCGCACACGCGTCGCGCGCTGCTCGGCGGCACCTTCGACGCGGTGCTGCACCAGCAGGTCTGCGACGAGGTCGCGGTCGCCGTCGAGGCGCTGCGCGCGGCCAGCGTCGGCGACGCGCGCCACGTGCCGACGCCGATCCGCATCGACATCTTCCTGCGCGACAACATCTCCTGAGGACCGCCATGCACGAAGAGGGAGCCACGTATATCGGCATCGACATCGGCACCTCCTCGGTCAAGGCGGTGCTCATCGACGCGGAGCAGCGGCCCTGCGGCAGCGCCTCCGAGCCGCTCGGCATCAGCCGGCCGCAGCCCGGCTTCTCCGAGCAGGACCCGCTCTCCTGGTGGGAGGCGACGCTGCGGGCGCTCGCCGCCCTCGCGGCCGGGCGGCCGCGCGAGATGGCGGCGGTCGCGGGCATCGGGCTGTCGGGTCAGCAGCACGGCGCGGTGCTGCTCGACGCGGAGGATGCGGTGCTGCGTCCGGCGATCCTGTGGAACGACACCCGCAGCCACCGCGAATGCGACGAGCTGGAGGCGGCGCTGCCGGAGTTCCGCGACATCATCGGCAACATCCTGATGCCGGGCTTCACCGCCCCGAAGCTGCGCTGGGTGAGCAAGCACGAGCCCGCGATCTTCGCGCGCGTGCGGCGCGTGCTGCTGCCGAAGGACTACGTGCGGCTACGCCTGACCGGCGAGGCGGTCTCCGACATGTCGGACGCGTCGGGCACCGGCTGGCTCGATGTCGGGCGGCGCGACTGGTCCGACGCCGCACTCGCCGCCAGCGGGCTCGACCGCTCGCGGATGCCGCGCCTGGTGGAGGGCAGCGCCGTCTCGGGCCGGCTGCACCCGGAGCTCGCCGCCCGCTTCGGCATCGCGGGCCCGGTGGTGGTCGCCGGCGGCGGCGGCGACAACGCCGCCTCGGCCTGCGGCATCGGCGCCGTGACCCCCGGCAGCGCCTTCGTCTCTCTCGGCACCTCGGGCGTGCTGTTCGCCTCCACCGAGCGGTTCGCGCCGAACACGCGCTCGGCGGTGCACGCCTTCTGCCACGCGGTGCCGCAGACCTGGCACCAGATGGGCGTGATCCTCTCGGCCACCGACAGCCTGGAGTGGCTGGCGCGGCTGCTGCGCGGCGACGCGGCGAGCCTGGTCGCGGCACTCGGCGAGCGCGTGGCGGCCCCCTCGCCCGCGCTGTTCGCGCCGTACCTCGCCGGCGAGCGTACGCCGCACAACCTGGCGGGGCTGCGCGGCGGCTTCGCCGGCCTCGGGCACGAGGCCGACGCCGCCTCGCTGACCCAGGCGGTGCTGGAGGGCGTCGCCTTCGCCTTCCGCGACTGCCGCGACGCGCTCGCCCAGGCCGGCACGCGCATCGAGCGCGCCTGGGCGGTGGGCGGCGGCGCCCGCTCGCAGCTGTGGCTGCGCATCGTCGCGAGCGTGCTGCGCACGCCGCTCGACCTGCCGGCGGGTGCCGAGAACGGCGGCGCGTTCGGCGCCGCCCGGCTGGCGCTGTGCGCCGCCACCGGTGCCGAGCCGTCGCAGGTCTGCACCCCGCCCGCGATCGCCGAAACCATCGAACCCGACCCGGCGCTGGCCGACGCCTACGACCGCGCCTTCGCCCGCTACCGCACCCTGGCCTCCGGCCTCAAGCAACTGGTGACATCATGAGCTCGATCTTCAGCGACATGCCGACCGTCGGCTACGCGGGCACGGACGGGAGTGCCCGGTTCGCCGACCGCCCGCTGGCCTATCGCTGGTACGACAAGGAGCGCGTGGTGCTGGGCAAGACCATGCAGCAGCAGCTGCGCCTGGCGGTGGCGTACTGGCACAGCTTCGTCATGAACGGCTCCGATCCGTTCGGGGCACCCACCATCCTGCGTCCCTGGATGGGCGACGGGCTGGAGGCGGCGCAGCGGAAGGCCGACGCCGCGTTCGACCTGTTCCGCGTCCTCGACGTGCCGTACTACTGCTTCCACGACCGCGACGTGGTCTCGGAAGGGTCGAGCTTCGCGGACTCCGTCGCCAACCTCGATCGCATCGCCGAGACGCTGGCCGCCAAGCAGCAGCAGACCGGCGTGCGCCTGCTCTGGGGCACCGCCAACCTGTTCTCGCACCCGCGCTACATGGCCGGTGCCGCGACCAACCCGGACCCGGAGGTGTTCGCCTACGCCGCCGCCACGGTGAAGCACTGCCTGGACGTCACCCACCGGCTCGGCGGCGCCAACTACGTGCTGTGGGGCGGACGCGAGGGCTACGACACCCTGCTCAACACCGATATCGGCCGCGAGCTCGACCAGATGGGGCGCTTCCTGTCGCTGGTGGTCGAGTACAAGCACCGCATCGGCTTCGCCGGCACCATCCTGATCGAGCCGAAGCCGAAGGAGCCGACCAAGCACCAGTACGACTTCGACGCCGCCACCGTGTACGGCTTCCTCAGGCGCTACGGGCTCGAGCACGAGGTGAAGCTCAACCTCGAGGCCAACCACGCCCAGCTCGCCGGACACAGCTTCGAGCACGAGGTCGCGACCGCGAGCGCGCTCGGCATCCTGGGCTCGCTCGACGTCAACCGCGGCGACCCGCTGATCGGCTGGGATACCGACCAGTTCCCGAACTCGGTGCAGGACACGGCACTCGCCCTGTACTACGTGTTGCGGGGCGGCGGCCTGGGCAGCGGCGGCCTGAACTTCGACGCCAAGATCCGGCGCCAGTCCATCGACCCGGAGGACCTGGTGCACGCCCATGTCGGCGGCATCGACCTGTGCGCCCGCGCCCTGCTGGTGGCGGCGCGGATGATCGAGGACGGCAGCCTCGCCGCCAACCTGTCGCAGCGCTACGCCGCCTGGGACGGCGAGCGCGGCGCGGCACTGCGCGGCACGCTGACGCTCGAGCAGATCGCCGCCGACGTCGCCGCGCGCGACCCCGATCCGCAGCCGCGCTCCGGACGGCAGGAATACCTGGAGAACCTGCTCAACAGCTATCTCTGATCGAGGCTGCCCCGAGCGGCAACTCCTGCGGCCCCGGTGATGTTCCACGACCGGACCCTGGGGTGCATCGATGACTCGCGTGACACTGAAGCCGATATCCCTGCAGACGATCGTGCTGACGGGAGCGACCTCCGGCATCGGGCTTGCCACCGCGCGCATGGCGGCGAAGCAGGGCGCGAAGCTGCTCCTCGTCGCGCGCAACGAGGAGGCGCTGCTCAAGGTGCGCGACGAGATCCGCGCCGCCGGCGGCCAGGCCGAGTACGCGGTGGCGGACGTGTCGGACCGCGCGCAGCTGGAGGCCGCGGCGGTGCGCGCGCAGGAAGTTTTCGGCGGCATCGACGCCTGGGTGAACGATGCCGGCGCCTTCATCTACGGAGCCCTCGACGAGGTGCCGATCGAGGACCAGCGTCGCGTGTTCGACGTGGTGTACTGGGGCACCGTCTACGGCACCCTGGTCGCCGCCGAGGCGCTGAAGAGCGCCGGCGGTGCGATCGTCAATGTCGGCAGCGTGCTCGGCGAGATCGCGATCCCGTATCAGGGTGCCTATTGCGCCGCCAAGTTCGCGGTCAAGGGCTTCACCGAGGCGTTCCGCCGCGAGACCCAGGCCAAGGGCCAGCCGATCTCGCTGACCCTGATCAAGCCCGCCGCGATCAACACGATGTTCATGGAGCACGCGCGCAACCGGATCGGCTCGGTCGGCACCCGCAACCCGCCGCCGGCCTACGATCCGCAGCTGGTGGCGCGTGCCATCCTGCATGGCTGCGCCAACCCGGTGCGCGACCTCGTCGTCGGGGGGGCCCGCGGCCTGTCGATGGTGATCGGCAACCGCCTGGCGCCGCAGCTGATGGACCTCGCGTTCGCGACCTTCGGGCGGACGTCGCAGATCTCCGACGATCCGGGCGTGCCGGCGCGTCGCGACAACCTGTACGAGCCGCGCGAGGACGGCGAGGAGAACAGCAGCCTCGCCCCGTTCACGCGAAAGACCAGCCTCGCCCTCGAGGCCCAGCTGCATCCGGTCGCCACCATGGCGACCCTGTTCGGGGTCGGCGCGCTGCTGTTCGGCGCGGTCGCCGCCCGCAGGGCCTGATCCGGCTCGCGCCGCTCAGGAGGCGAGGTCGTAGGGACCGCCGCGCTGCAGCGCACGGACGTAGGCGGGCCGCGCGCGCAGCCGGTCCAGCCAGTCCTGCAGCTTCGGGCGCGCGTCGCCCAACAGCCCGAGCCGCACGCCCGCGATCTCGACCGGGAAGCTCATCTGCACGTCGGCGACGGTGAAGCGCTCGCCCGCGAACCAGGCATGGCCGTCCAGGGCGCGTTCCAGCACGTCGAGGTGCAGGGCCAGTTGCGGTCCGAGGTAGCGCGCGCGCATGCCGGCGGCGACGCGGCGCAGCACCGGCCGCAGCAGCAGCGGCGCCTGCCGCGGCAGCCGGCCGAACACCAGCGACAGCAGCATCAGCGGCATCAGCGAGCCTTCCGCGTAGTGCAGGTAGTAGCCGACCTGCCGCCGCTGCGCGCTGCCCGCCGGCGGCATCAGCGTGCCGTCGTCGTAGGCGCCGGCGAGGTACTCGATGATCGCGCCGGTCTCGGCCAGCGTGAGCTCGCCGTCGGTCAGCACCGGCGACTTGCCGAGCGGGTGGATCGCCCTGAGCGACGCCGGCGCCAGCATGGTCGCGGGGTCGCGCTGGTAGTGCCGGATCTGGTACGGCACGTCGAGCTCCTCGAGCAGGAACAGCACGCGCTGCGAGCGGCTGTTGTTCAGGTGATGCACGGTCAGGGTCATGTGGCCTCTAGGCGATGAAGATGCCGGCGATGGTGGCGCTCATCAGGTTCGACAGGGTGCCCGCCAGCACCGCGCGCAGACCGAGCCGCGACAGCTCGCCGCGGCGGCCGGGCGCCACCGCGCCGAAGCCGGCGAGCAGGATGCCCACCGAGGAGAGGTTGGCGAAGCCGCACAGCGCGAACGAGGCGATCGCCAGGCTGTGCGAGTCGAGCGTGTGTCCGCGCAGCATCGGCGACAGCGCCACGTAGGCGACGAACTCGTTGAACACGACCTTCTGGCCGATGATGCCGCCGATCACCCCGCTCGCCTGCCACGGCACGCCGATCAGCCAGGCGAGCGGCGCGAACGCCCAGCCCAGCATCCGCTGCAGCGACAGGCCGTGGGCGCCGAACAGGCCGCCGAGCCAGCCGACCAGGCCGTTCAGGCAGGCGATCAGGCCGATGAAGGCGATCAGCATCGAGCCGACCGCGACCGCCACCCGGACGCCGTTGCCGGTGCCGACCGCCACCGCCTCGAACAGGTTGGCCGGACGGCGCTCCTCGAAGTCCAGGTTCAGCGTGGTGACGCGCGACGGCTCGCTGCTCGGCAGCAGCAGCTTGGCGAACAGCAGGCCGCCGGGGATCGCCATGAACGAGGCGGCGATCAGGTAGTCGAGCGACACCCCGAGCCCGGCATAGCCGGCCAGCACCGAGCCCGCGACCGAGGCGGTGCCGCTGGACATCACCGCGAACAGCTCGGCGTGGGTGAGCAGCGGCACGAACGGGCGGATCGCGACCGGCATCTCGCTCTGCCCCAGGAAGATCGTGGTCACCGCCGAGAAGGATTCGATCGCCGAGGTGCGCAGCAGCGCCCGCACCGCGCCGCCGAGCAGGCGCGCCAGCAGCTGCATGATCCCGAGATGGTAGAGCACCGCGATCAGGGCGGAGATGTAGATGATCTGCGGCAGCACGCGCAGCGCGAACACGAAGCCGCCGTCGGGGAACAGCGCGGCCATGCGGGCGCCGACCAGGTCGCCGAACAGGAAGCGTATGCCGTCGTTGCCGTAGCCGAGCACGTCGTCGACCACCGCCGACACGTCGTGCAGCGCCTGCCGGCCGAGCGGCACGAACAGGATCAGGGCGGCGATCGCGAACTGCAGCAGCAGCGCCGCGCCGACCGTGCGCAGCTCGATCCGCCTGCGGTCGACGGAGAACAGCACCGCGATCGCGATCAGCGCCGCGGCGCCGGCGAGGCCGTGCAGCAGCGCCGTCACCAGGCTCGCCCACGCGAGGGGCAATGCTGTGCGTCGACGATCACCCGGTGCAGCCCCCGCGCGGATGAGGTTGGTCGCCCAGCCCTAGGCCGGCCTCGCGCGGAAGTCGAGATGCCCGAGCGCCCCGCATCCGGCCGGTCCGGCGGAGCGCGACCGACGTCGCCGGCCGTTCAGTCTGCGCCGGGCAGCTTGTCCTGCGTGCGGCTGGCGAAGTCGCCGGCATCGTGGCGCTCGTGCAACTGGCTGGACGGCTCGCCGACCACGCGGTTGACCATGCGGCCGCGCTGCACCGCCGGACGGCTCGCGATCAGCGTCGCCCAGCGCTGCAGGTTCGCGTAGTCCTGCACCTGCAGGAAGGTCGCCGACCCGCCGTACAGGTCTCCCCTGACCAGGTTGCCGTACCAGGGCCAGACAGCCATGTCGGCGATCGAGTAGTCGGGACCGCCCAGGTACTCGCGGTCGGCGAGCCGCCGGTCCAGCACGTCGAGCTGGCGCTTGGCTTCCATCGCGAACCGGTCGATCGCGTACTCGATCTTGCTCGGCGCGTAGGCGTAGAAATGGCCGAAGCCGCCGCCGAGGAACGGCCCGCTGCCCACCTGCCAGAACAGCCAGCACAGGCATTCGGTGCGCGCGGCGGTGTCGGTGGGCAGGAAGGCGCCGAACTTCTCGGCCAGGTAGAGCAGGATCGCGCCCGACTCGAACACGCGGATCGGCGCGGCACCGCTCCGGTCCATCAGTGCGGGGATCTTGGAGTTCGGATTGACCGCGACGAAGCCGCTGCCGAACTGCTCGCCCTCGTTGATGCGGATCAGCCACGCATCGTACTCGGCACCCTGCACGCCGAGCTGCAGCAGCTCCTCCAGCATCACCGTGACCTTCACGCCGTTCGGCGTCGCCAGCGAGTAGAGCTGCAGCGGATGCCGACCGACCGGCAGCTCCTTGTCGTGCGTCGCTCCCGCCACCGGGCGGTTGATGGAGGCGAAGGTCCCGCCGTGTCCCTGCTTCCAGCTCCAGATCTCCGGCGGCGTGTAGTCGGCGGCCTCGGTCATGGTCCAGCTCCGATGATTGGCAGGCGGGCGCGCGCCGGCGGATGGGTAGCACGGCGGCAGGCACGGCGCACGGGTCGGCCGATGCGGTCGAGCCCGCGGCCGCGCCCATCGGCCGCGGCAGGCTTCACGGCTCGGGGCTCTCGCCGGCAGGCGCAGGATCGGCCTCCGCAGCGCGTCGATCCGGCGGCACGACGCGATGCGCCGGGCGCCAGACCTCGAAGTAGTACAGCAGCGCCAGGCCGGCGATGCAGCCGCCGCCCTCGACCAGTGGTTCCAGCAT
>CAXTNB010000050.1:0-11656 GCA_964245385.1 uncultured Acetobacteraceae bacterium
CCTGCAGGAGCCGTCGCCGGTGCCGCCGAGCCAGCCTTCGAGCTACGGCCTCGCCCACGGTCCGGTCGGCCTCGGCCGCAGCGTCCGCAAGGGGGTGGCCGCCACCGGTCCGATCGGCGCGCCGGTGCTGACCCCGCCGCCGGGTCAGGCCGCGGCACCGCTGGAGAGCTGGGCGCAGCAGCCCGCCGCCGCCCCCGCGATGCACGGGACGGGCAGCGCCTCGAGCTACGGCGCGCCGCGTGCCGGGCTGGAGAGCATCACCCGCACGGTCGCTGCCTCGGAACACGCGCCGGTGCAGGCGCCGCCGGCGAACGCGCTGCCGCACCAGATCCCCGCCGGGGCACGTGCCGCCTCGCCGCGCGCCGGGCTGTTCTCGGAGCCGCCGCGCGCGCAGCAGGAGCCGCCGCCGCCCTCCAGCCGCAGCCTGTTCGGCATCGTCACCGGGGCGCTGCGACGCGGCGCCGTGGCACCGCCGGCCGGCGCCGAACTCGCCGGCAGCGAGCCGCGTCGGGAGCCGCAGATCGAGCAGGTCGCGTCGCCGTCGGCCTCGGTGCGGCCGACCGGCGGCGAGGAGGCGGGGCTGGACATTCCGGCCTTCCTGCGACGCCAATCCTGAGACTCTGCGGCGCCGGCGTGCCGCCCGGTGATCCGCGGATCGCCTGTCCGATGCGTTTACGTAATGAGAAGAACAATAGGACGAAAGGGTTATATGGAAATACTCGGCAATAATCGTTGACTCGCCGGCTTCCGGTGATCCCGCCTAGAGGTGAGACTGGTCGGGGCGCGGTTTCGTGCGACGGCACAGCGCAGAGGGGTTCGAACGCGATGGATGGCTTGGCTACGCTCGACGCCTCGCACCGGAACGAGGCCTACGACGGCGTCGACGGCGCCGTCACCGACATCATGGGCAGCGACTCGCCTTCCCGCGCCGTTGCGGCGCGCCAGCCCACGTTGCGCAACCCGATCTCCTGTTCCGGCGTCGGCCTGCATAGCGGCCGCCAGGTCACGCTCAGCCTGCAGCCGGCCGCGGTCGATACCGGCATCGTGTTCCGTCGCGTCGATCTCGGCGCCGCCGCGGCCGGCATCGAGATCCCGGCGCGCTTCGACCGCGTCGTCGACACGCGCTTCTGCACCGTGGTGGCGAGCCGCACCGACGCGCGGCTGCGTGTCGGCACCATCGAGCATCTCACGGCCGCCCTCGCCGGCTGCGGCATCGACAACGCCCGGATCGAGATCGACGGGCCGGAGATCCCGGCACTGGACGGCTCCGCGGCTCCCTTCATGTTCCTGATCGACTGCGCCGGCCGCGCCGAACAGGCTGCGCCGCGCCGCGTGATCGAGGTGATCAAGCCGGTCCGCGTCGAGGAAGGCCTGGCCTTCGCCGAGTTCCACCCTTCCCCCGCCGCCTGCCTGAGCCTGAACCTGTCGATCGACTTCCCGGCGCGGGTGATCGGTCGGCAGTCCTACGGCATGATCCTGACCCGCCAGGCGTTCCGGCGCGAGCTCGCCCGGTGCCGCACCTTCACCATGCTCGACGAGATCGAGGCGCTGCGGGAGGCCGGGCTGGCGCGCGGCGGATCGCTCGACAACGCGGTCGTGGTCGACGACGAGACGGTGCTCAACCCGGCCGGCCTGCGCTGCGGCGACGAGTTCGTGCGGCACAAGATGCTGGACGCCGTCGGCGACCTGTCGCTCGGCGGCCACCCGATCCGCGGCGCGTTCGTCGGCCACCGCTCGGGGCACGGCCTCAACAACCGCCTGCTCCGCGCCCTGCTCGGCGATCCCGGCACCTGGCGGATCAGCGGCCACGGCCTGAGCGGCGAGAGCGGCACCGGCGAGAGCAGGACCGGCGAGAGCAGGACCGGCCCGAACATCCTGGCCGCCTGAGCCGCGACACGCCCGGCCCGGTGCCCCTTCACCGCCGACCGCCGCGTGATATAAGGCCGGGTCCCATGGAAGAGCCGGAATGTCCCTGAGCGGAAATCGAGCGTCGGCGCTGGTCGCGGTCGCGCTGGCGCTGTCGGGCTGCTCGACCCTGGATTCGATCAACCCGTTCTCGAGCGGCAAGCACGCCGACGAGATCAAGCCGATCCAGCCCAACGAGACGCCGGAGACCCTGTACAACAACGGCGTCGATGCGCTGCATAGCGGCCGCTACAAGCTGGCGTCGACGCAATTCGAGGCCATCCAGCAGAACTACCCCTACTCCGTCTGGACCTCGAACGCGCAGCTGATGGAGGGCTACGCCCTCTACCTGCAGAACGGCTACGCCGACGCGATCTCCCAGCTCGACCGCTTCCTGCAGCTGCATCCGACCAGCAAGGACGCGGCGTACGCCTACTACCTGCGCTCGCTCTGCTACTACGAGCAGATCGCCGACATCCAGCGCGACCAGCAGGGCACGATCGAGGCGATGGCGGCGCTGCAGGACGTCGTGACCCGCTTCCCCGACAGCGCCTACGCCCGCGACGCGCGGCTGAAGATCGATCTCTGCCGCGACCACATCGCCGGCAAGGAGATGCTGATCGGCCGCTACTACGAGAAGCAGCGCTACTACGAGGCGGCGATCAACCGCTACCAGCGGGTGGTTCAGGACTTCCAGACCACCAACCACACGGCCGAGGCGCTATCGCGACTGGTCGAGATCTATCTCAAGCTGGGGATGACCGACCAGGCCCGCCGCACCGCCTCGGTGCTCGGCTACAACTATCCCGGCAGCCCGTGGTACCAGAACAGCTACGCCGACCTGCGCAACGCCCACGCGCTCGCCAGCGACACGCCGCCGCCCGGCACCAGCCGCGATCAGCCGGTCGCCGCCGATGCCGTCAAGCAGGGCCAGCGTCCCGGCCTGCTCAGCCGCGCCTGGAACTCGGTGTTCTAGCAGCAGGAACAAGGGGTTCTCCCTCGGACCCCATCAAGGCGCAGGAACCGGGGTCTGGGGCCGCCGGCCCCGGTGGGTCAAGGGCAAGGCGCTTGCCTACCCTTCCGCAACGTGCGCCGATCCTCTAGCTTCCCGGCTGATGCTGACCCTGCTCTCGATCCGCGACGTGGTGCTGATCGACAAGCTTGATCTGGTGCTGCATCCCGGCCTGACCGTGCTCACCGGCGAGACCGGCGCCGGCAAGTCGATCCTGCTCGACAGTCTCGGGTTGGCGACCGGCGAGCGCGCCGCCGCCTCGCTGGTGCGCGAGGGCGCTGCCCAGGCGTCGGTCACCGCCTGCTTCGACATCCCGGCGACGCATCCGCTGCACGCGCTGCTCGGCGCCCAGGGCATCGTGCTGTCCGAGCAGGAGGTGGGCGAGCCGATCGTGCTGCGACGCATCCTCACGCCCGACGGCCGGTCGCGCGCCTACCTCAACGACCAGCCGATCGGGGTCGGGCTGATGCGACGCGCCGCCGCGCTGCTGGTCGAGATCCAGGGCCAGCACGAGCAGATGGGACTGGCGGACCCCGCGACGCATCTCGACCTGCTCGACGCCTTCGGCGCGCCGCCCGCGGCGCGCGCCGCGGTGGCCGGGCACTACCGCGTCTGGATCGAGGCGACCGCGGCACTGGCCGCCGCGCGCGCCCGCCTCGAGGAAGCCGCGCGCGAGGAGGACTGGCTGCGCCAGTCGGTGCACGAGCTCTCGGCGCTGGCGCCGCAGCCGGAGGAGGAAGCCGCGCTCGCCGGCGCGCGCCAGGCGCTGCAGCAGGGCGAGCGGCGCGCCGAGGCGATCGCCGCGGCACTCGGCGAGATCGCCCCCAAGGACCGGCGCCATCCGGGGCCGGCGGCGGCGCTGCGTGCCGCCAGCCGCGCGCTGCAGCGCCTGCTTCCGGCGCCGGCGGGAGAGGCGGAGGCGGCGGCCGACCCGGCCTCTCCGGGTGCGCGCACCCAGGCGGCGCTGGCGGCACTCGACCATGCCGAGGAGGCGCTGTCGGAAGCCGAGACGCTGCTCGACCGGCTCGCCAGCGACAGCGAGGCCGACCCCCGCCTGCTCGAGCAGACCGAGGAGCGGCTGTTCGCGCTGCGCGCCAGCGCCCGCAAGCACGGCGTCGCGGTGGTCGAGCTGCCCGCCCTGCTCGACGAGCTGCGGTCGCGCCTCGACGCGCTCGACAGCGGCAACGCCCAGCTCGACACGCTGGAGCAGGCCACCCACGTCGGGCGCAAGACCTACGAGGCCGCCTGCGACGCGCTCTCCGCGCATCGCGCCGCGGCGGCGCGGAAGCTGGAGGCGGCGGTGAGCGCCGAGCTGCGCCCGCTGCGTCTGGAACGCGCGCGCTTCCACGTCAGCCTGCCCAGGCTCGCCCCGGAAGCCTGGAACGCGCGCGGCGCCGAGCAGGCGAGCTTCCTGATCGCCGCCAATCCCGGCCAGGAGCCAGGGCCCCTGGCACGGGTCGCCTCGGGCGGCGAGCTGTCGCGGCTGATGCTGGCGCTCAAGGTGGTGCTGGCGGGGCGCTCGGCGATCCCGACCCTGGTGTTCGACGAGGTGGATTCCGGCGTCGGCGGCGCCACCGCCGCCTCGGTCGGCGAGCGCCTGGCCGCGGTCGCGCGCGACGTGCAGGTGCTGGTGGTCACCCACAGCCCGCAGGTCGCGGCGCGCGGCGACGCGCACCTGCGCATCAGCAAGCACGTGGCGCGCGGCCGCACCGAGACCCGCGCCGAGCCGCTCGACGGACGCGCGCGCCGCGAGGAGATCGCCAGGATGCTGGCGGGCGAGACCGTCACCGAGGCGGCACGGGCGGCGGCCGACAGCCTGCTCGCGCCTGCGGAGGCCGGGAGTGCCCCGTGAACCCGATGCCGGCCACCGTGCGGCGGATCCCATGATCGACCGGCCGGCGGACGCGCTGACGGAGGCGGAAGCCGCGGCCGAGCTGGCGCGGCTCGCGGCCGAGCTCGCCGAGCACGACCGCGCCTATCACCGCGACGACGCGCCCACCATCGACGACGCCGGCTACGACGCGCTGAAGCAGCGCAACCGGGCCATCGAGGCGCGCTTCCCCGGCCTGATCCGTCCCGACAGCCCGTCGGCGCGGGTGGGCGCCTCGCCCGACGGCAGCTTCGCCAAGCACAGGCACCTCGTGCCGATGACGACGCTGGACAACGTGTTCGACCGCGCCGGCTTCGAGGGCTTCGTCGCCCGCGCGCGCCGCTTCCTCGGCCTCAAGGACGAGGCGCTGCCGATGGTGGCGGAGCCCAAGATCGACGGGCTGTCGATCAGCCTGACCTATCGGGAGGGCGAGCTGCTACGGGGCGCCACGCGCGGCGACGGCGCCACCGGCGAGGACGTCACCGCCAACCTGCGCACGATGCGGGCGGTGCCGCAGCGGCTGCGCGGGCGCGCACCCGAGCTGATCGAGATACGCGGCGAGGTGTTCCTGGCCAAGGCCGACTTCCTGGCCCTGAACGAGGCGCAGGCGGCGGCCGGGCACCGGCTGTTCGCCAACCCGCGCAACGCCGCCGCCGGCTCGCTGCGGCAGCTCGACGTCTCGGTCACCGCCGGCCGCCCGCTGTCGCTGTTCGCCTACGCGCAGGGCCGGTCGAGTGCCGCGGTGGCGACGTCGCACTGGGACTACCTGCGCCGGCTGCAGTCCTGGGGCTTCACCGTCAACCCGCTCTCCGAGCGCCTCGAGGACGCCGAGGCGGCGGAGGCGTTCCAGCGCCGCATGGCGCTCGACCGCGGCAGCCTGGGCTACGACATCGACGGCGTCGGCTACAAGCTCGCCGAGCGGGCGCTGCAGGACCGGCGGGGCTGCGGCGGCCGCGCGCCGCGCTGGGCGACGGCCTGGAAGTTCCCCGCCGAGCAGGCGATCACGCGGCTGCAGGAGATACGCATCCAGGTCGGACGCACCGGCGCGCTGACCCCGGTCGCGGTGCTGCAGCCGGTCAATGTCGGCGGCGTGCTGGTCACCCGCGCCACGCTGCACAACGAGGACGAGATCGCGCGCAAGGACGTGCGCGTCGGCGACCGGGTGCAGCTGCAGCGCGCCGGCGACGTGATCCCGCAGATCGTCTCGGTGCTCCCCTCGCAGCCGGACGATCCGCCGCGCGGGCCGCCGTTCCGGCTCCCCGACACCTGCCCCGCCTGCGGCAGCCGCGCCGAGCGGCCGCCCGGCGAGGTGGTCAAGCGCTGCACCGGCGGCCTGATCTGCCCGGCGCAGACGGTGGAGCGGCTGATCCACATGGTGTCGCGCAACGCCTTCGACATCGACGGGCTCGGCGAGAAGACCATCGCCGAGTTCCACGCCGAGGGCCTGCTGCGGGCACCGGTCGACATCTTCGGGCTGGCGCGGCACGAGCAGGAGATCGCCGCGCGCGAGGGCTGGGGCCCGGTATCGGCGGCGAACCTGGTGCGCGCGCTGCAGGCGCGGCGCACGATCCCGCTCGCGCGCTTCATCTTCGCCCTCGGCATACGACGCATCGGCGAGAACAACGCGCGCCTGCTGGCGCGGCACTACGGCAGCTACCGGTCGTGGCGGACGCGGATGCAGGAGGCGACCGTGGTCGGCTCCGACGAGCGCCTGGCGCTCGGCTCGATCATCGGCGTCGGCGGCAGCATCGCCGAGGAGCTGGCGCAGTTCTTCTGCGAGCCGCACAACCGCGACGCGGTCGACGCGCTCGCCGCCGTGCTGACCATCGAGGACGAGCAGAGCCGCGACGGCGGCGCGCTGTCGGGCAAGACCATCGTCTTCACCGGCAGCCTCTCGAGCATGACGCGCCCGGAAGCCAAGGCGATGGCCGAGCGCATGGGTGCCAAGGTCACCGACAGCGTCTCGAAGAACACCGACATCGTGGTGCTGGGCAGCGACGCGGGATCGAAGGCGAGGAAGGCCGCCGAGCTCGGGCTCGACACGCTCGACGAGGCGGGGTGGCGCCGGCTGGCCGGCCTGGAGCCATGACGCGGGCGATCGCGGCCCTGCGACGCCGCATCACCCCGGGAGCCGACGACCTGCTTGCCGATCCCGCCTATCGTCGGCTCTGGAGCTCGGTCCTGGCGAGCTCGTTCGGCATGCAGATCATGCTTCTGGCGCTGCCGCTCACCGCCGCGGTCTCGCTGCATGCCTCGCCCACCGCGATGGGCGTCCTCACCGGCATGGAGACGCTCCCCTTCACGTTGTTCTCGCTGCCGTCAGGCGTCTGGCTCGATCGCGTGCGCAAGCTGCCGGTCTACCTCGCCGGTGAACTGACGCTCGCCGCCGCCGCCGCCAGCGTCCCGGTGGCGCGCTGGTTCGGCGTGCTCTCCGTCCCGTGGCTCCTGCTGGTCGCCTTCACCGTCGGCCTGGTCAACACCACCGCCGGCAGCGCCTCCCAGATCGTGCTCAACCAGATCGTCGGACGGGAGCGCCTCATCGAGGCCAACGCGAAGAACGCGCTCGCCAACTCGACGGCCGAGGTTGCCGGGCCGGCGATCGCGGGCGCCCTGATCAGGCTGCTCGGCGCGCCGGTCGCCCTGCTCTTCAACGCCGCCCTGCTGCTGATGTCGGCCTCGATCCTCGGCGGCATCCGCACCGGCGAGACGCCGCCGCGTGCCGGCGGCCGGTTCTGGCCCGAGCTGCTGGCCGGGGGCCGCTTCGTCCGCGGCAACCGCCTCCTGGTCGTGCTCGCCGGGTTCGTCGCGTCGTGGGAGTTCTTCAACGCCGCTTCATCCGGCGTGAACATCCTCTTCGCCACGCGGACCCTCGCGATGTCGGGACAGGGCGTCGGCCTCTGCTATGTCGGCCTCGGGATCGGCACCGTGCTCGCGAGCCTGTTCGGCGGACGCCTCGGCCGGCGTGCGGGTCCGGGTCGCTGCATCACCCTGGGCTTCGCGCTCACCGCCTCCGGCTCGCTGCTGCTCGCCGCCTCTCCCGCGGGACCCTGGGGATGCGCGGCGTTCGCCCTCGACCTCATGCTGCTCGGCGCCGGCGCGATCCTCATCTTCATCAACTTCATCGCCCTGCGCCAGGCGGTCACGCCGGCGCCGATGCTCGGCCGCATGACCAGCACCATGCGCTGGCTGATCCTCGTCCCGGCCGGCCCGGGTGCGCTGATCGGCGGCTGGCTCGGACAGCACGAAGGCCTTCGCGCCTCCCTCGACTTCGCCGGCGTCGGCGGATCGCTGCTGACGATCACCGCCTGGCGCAGCCCGCTGCTGCGCGCCATCACGGCGCTGCCGCGGTCGACCTCGCCGCAACCCGAGCTCGCGACGGAGCCGCTCGGCTAGTCGCCGCACCCCTCGCGGAGCCGACGGCGACGCGCGACGATCCCCGGGCGTCTCCTGCCCGATTATGAGCAATATGCCCGTATCCTCGACACATGAGGCGCGTCCCGCGGGCCGATCGTCGCCCGGCGGGCATCGGCGGCAACGCCTCGATCGACCGGTCGCCCGCCCGCACGGGCCGCGCGCGAGAGCGCTGGCACATCGCTTGCTGGGCGAAAGCCGCTGCACAGCGAGGGAGGCACGCCAGATGCCAGCGGTCGAAGCGAAACGTCACGCCGTCGGCGACGCGCTCGTCGACTACGAGGAGAAGGTGTTCGAAGACGTGAAGGCGGAGCCGGGACAGAAGGCTCTCGTCACCTTCCATACCGTGGCGTTCGAGGGCTCCATCGGCCTGGTCAACCTGCTGCAGGCGACCCGGCTGCAGCGCAAGGGATTCGAGACCTCGATCCTGCTGTACGGGCCCGGCGTCACGCTCGGCGTGCTGCGCGGCTTCCCCCGGCTGGGCGACGAGGCGTTCCCGGGGCATCAGAACTTCAACAACCAGATCAAGAAGTTCATGGACGAGGGCGGCAAGGTCTACGCCTGCCGGTTCTCGCTGCAGGCGCTCTACGGACACGGCGAGCCGTCGCTGATGGAGGGCATCCGCCCGATCAACCCGCTCGACGTGCTGGACTGCATGCTGCTGCACAAGCGCGACAACGCCGTCATCATCGACAGCTGGACGGTCTGACCGGGACGGCGACGGAGAGCCGCGTGCGACGCGTCGTCAGGGCCGCCGCGGTCCAGCTCGCGCCGGTGCTGGAGGACGGCGCCGGCACGCAGGAGAAGATCCTCGCCGCGATCGCCGAGGCCGCCCGCGCCGGCGTGCAGATCGCGGTGTTCCCCGAGAGCTTCGTGCCGTACTACCCGTACTTCTCGTTCGTGCACCCCCCGGCGAGCATCGGCGCGGAGCACATGCGGCTGTACGAGAACGCGCCCAGCGTGCCGGGCCCGTTCACCGAGGCGGTCGCCGACGCCGCGCGCGCCGGCGGCATCGTGGTCGTGCTCGGCATCAACGAACGCGATCACGGCTCGCTCTACAACACCCAGCTGCTGTTCGACGCCGACGGCGCGCTGCTGCTCAGGCGACGCAAGATCACGCCGACCTTCCACGAGCGGATGATCTGGGGACAGGGCGACGGTGCCGGGCTGCGCGTGGTCGGCTCCGCGGTCGGGCGCCTCGGCGCGCTGGCCTGCTGGGAGCACTACAACCCGCTCGCCCGCTACGCCCTGATGACCCAGCACGAGGAGATCCACTGCGCGCAGTTCCCGGGCTCGATGGTCGGCCAGATCTTCGCCGACCAGATGGAGGCGACCATCCGCCACCACGCGCTGGAGGCCGGATGCTTCGTGATCAACGCCACCGGCTGGCTCGCCGAGGACCAGCTGCACGCGATCACCCCCGACGCGGCGATGCACCGGGCGCTGCGCGGCGGCACCTGCTCGGCGATCATCTCGCCCGAGGGCAGCCACCTGGCCGCACCGCTGCGCGAGGGCGAGGGCATGGTCGTGGCCGAGCTCGACATGTCCCTGATCGTCAAGCGCAAGCGGATGATGGATTGCGTCGGGCACTACGCACGCCCGGAGCTGCTCTCGCTGCGCCACGACCGCCGGGAGACGGCCACGTGCCACGACGCCAACAGCCAGGAACGGAGCGGCCAGCCAGATGTCCCAGACGATGTCTCCTTCCAGCGTCGCCGCGACCCTGCCGCCGGAGCACCTGCTGACCGAGCTGCAGTCGCTCGGGATGCGGCTGACTGAGGACGCCACCCGTACCGCCGGCGCCGCCTCCAGGCGCGGCGGCGCAGGACCCTCCGACCACAAGGCGATCCGCATCGGCGGCCACACCGTGATGGTGCCGATCCACACGGCGCCCGCCCGCCGCTCGCCGTTCAGCGCCGTCGCCACCGGCGCCGACGGCGCGGCCACGCTGCTCCGCGACGGCGTCGCGGTCGGCCGCATCGACTTCCCCAGCCAGCCGCGCTTCTACGCGCTGCAGACCTTCGACGGCGTGCCGTACTGGAAGATCGCGATGCTGCACGGCTCGGACGTGCTGGCGACCACCGTGCTGCAGACCTGCATCCGCTACGCCGACCGGCGCACCGCCTGCCAGTTCTGCGCCATCGGCCAGTCGCTGCAGGCCGGCCGCACCATCGCGCACAAGACCCCCGCACAGCTGGCCGAGGTCGCGCGCATGGCGGTGCTGCTCGACGGCGTGAAGCACATGGTGCTGACCACCGGCACCCCGAACACGGTCGATCGCGGTGCTGCCATCCTGTGCGACAGCACGCGCGCGATCAAGCAGGCGGTGGCGCTGCCGGTGCAGGCGCAGTGCGAGCCGCCGCGAGACCCGACGTGGTTCGGCCGGCTCCGGCAGGCCGGCGTCGACAGCCTGGGAATGCACCTGGAGGCCGCGACCCAGGCGGTGCGCGAGCGGATCATGCCGGGCAAGGCCACGGTGAGCGTCGAGCGCTACCTCGACGCCTTCCGCGACGCGGTGCCGGTGTTCGGCCGCGGCCAGGTCAGCACCTACCTGCTGGCCGGCCTCGGCGACAGCGTGGGCGAGATCCTGGCACTGTGCGAGACCCTGGTCGGGATCGGCGTGCACCCGTTCGTGGTGCCGTTCGTGCCGATCGGCGGCACGCCGCTCGCGGGCCACGCGCCGCCTTCCGCCGACTTCATGCGCCAGGTGCTGGTGCCGCTGGCGCGCATGCTGCGCGAGGGTCGGCTGCGCTCCGCCGACGTCAAGGCCGGCTGCAGCCGCTGCGGCGCCTGCTCCTCGCTCTCGGCCTACGAGGCGGCGTGAGATGCTCTACGAGGACCGTATCGCGCCCTTCATCCCCGGCGAGTTCCGCGTCAAGCTGGCCAGCGAGGCGTGGGAACGCAGCGGTCACCTTCGGCTGCGACGCGAGATCTTCTGCGACGAGCAGGGCATCTTCGCCGTCGACGACAGCGACGCGATCGACGACGAGGCGCTGCCGATCGTGGCGCTCAGCTGCATCGCCGGCGCGGCCGACCAGGTGGTGGGCGTGGTGCGCATCCATCAGCCTCAGCCGCGCCTGTGGTGGGGATCACGGCTCGGCGTGCACGTCGATTTCCGTCGCGTCGGCAGCATCGGCGCCGAGCTGGTGCGGCTCGCCGTCTGCACCGCGACCGCGCGCGGCTGCGACCGCTTCCTCGCCCACGTGCAGGCGCAGAACGTCGAGTTCTTCGAGCGCCTGCGCTGGATCTCGCGCGGGCAGCTGACCCTGCACGGACGGCCGCACCAGCTGATGCAGGCCGAGCTGCAGCACTACCTGCCGCACGGCCGCCCGGTGCTCGGCTTCCTGCGGCCGCAGCAGCGGCAGCCGCGACGCGCGGCGTGAGCGCGCTCGCCCGCCTCGCCTCGGCGCTGCGCGACGGCGCCGGGCGGCTGGTGGCGGTGGCGCCGATGTACGCGA
>CAXTNB010000051.1:0-5673 GCA_964245385.1 uncultured Acetobacteraceae bacterium
GCCTGATGGTGCCGATCGCCACCGCGGCCGGTGGGCCGGAGCCGATGATGATCGACCTGGTGCGGCGCCTCGCCCTGCCGGTGGTGCTGGTGGCGCGCGGCACGCTGGGCACGATCAACCACACCCTGCTGAGCCTGGAGGCGCTGCGCTCGCGCGGCATCGTCGTCGCGGGGGTGATCCTGAACGGCGCCTGCACCGAGGCCAACCGCGGGGCGATCGCGGAGCACGGCAGGGTGCGCATCCTCGCCGTGCTGCCGCAGCTCGACCGGCTCGACGCCGAGGCGGTGGACCGGCTGGCCCGGCTGATCCCGCCGCTCGCCGCGCTCTAGCGCAGGATCGGCCCTGGAAGAGCCGATCTTGCTCGAGATCGTCGTTCCGGCGACTGACTCCCGTCATCCCCACGCACCGGCCTCGGAGGCGCCGCGACGCGCAGCCGGGAGCCGCCACGTTCCACGCTCACGTCGCGTGGTAAGGGAATTTCTACATCCGCAGCCTTGAGGCGCGCGTCCGGCAGCCCATGTCGTCGGCAGGACATCCCGAGGACGACGCTCATGGACAGCCTGCCCGCGCGCGAGATACGAGCGGTCGAAGCCGAGCTCAACTACCTGGCGCCGCTACCGGTCAAGCCGGAGGTGTACAACCACGCACCGCCTCCGGGCGTGCCGGAGCGCAACTTCGACGACGTCGCCTGCCGGGTGCGGATCGAGGATTTCCGACCGTGGCGCGACGCTGCCTCGCTCGACGTGCACGGCTTCGCGGCGGTGCGGCACGCGAGTGCGGAGCGCGACTTCACCGACGAGGCGGCGATCACCGGCGCCTACTACGCCGAGACCGAGCGGCTGCTGAAGCAGACCGTCGGCGCCGACCGCATCTTCATCTTCGACCACACCGTCCGGCGCCGTCTGCCTGAAGGGGAGGATCGGCCGGGCCAGCGCCAGCCGGTCGCCCGCATACACGTCGACCAGACGCCGGCCTCGGGGATCGCGCGCGTCCGGCGTCACATGGGTGGCGAAGCCGACGCGCTGCTGCGCGGTCGCGTGCAGGTCATCAACGTCTGGCGGCCGATCCGTGGGCCGGTGCTGGACCGGCCGCTGGCGCTGTGCGACTGGCGCAGCATCGACGCGGCGGACTTGGTCGCGACCGACCTGATCTACCCGGAGCATCGCGGCGAGATCTACTCGGTGATGGCGAACCCGCGCCATCGCTGGCACTACCTCTCGGCGATGCAGCCCGACGAGGTGCTGCTGATCAAGTGCTTCGACACCCTGCGCGACGGACGGGCGGGGCTGACGCCCCACACCGCTTTCGTCGACCCGACCGCGCCGCCGGAGGCGCCGCCGCGCCAGAGCATCGAGCTGCGCGCGCTGGTGTTTCACACGCGGGGATGAACGGACGCGTCGCGCGGGTCGCCATCCCCGGCGCGCCGTCCGACTAGTAGCTGCGCAGCAGCCCGACCAGCCGGCCCTGCACGCGCACCCGGTCGACCGGGACGATGCGGGTCTCGTAGCGGGCGTTGGCGGGCTCGAGCGCGATCGCGTTGCCGCGACGGCGCAGGCGCTTCAGCGTCACCTCGGAGTCGTCGATCAGGGCGACGATGATCTGCCCGTTCTCCGCCGCCTCCTCCTTGCGTATGATCACCGTGTCGCCGTCCAGGATGCCGGCCTCGATCATCGAGTCGCCCGCCACCTCCAGCGCGTAGTGCTCGCCCGGGCCGAGCATCGCCAGCGGCACCTGGATGTGGTTGCCGGTGTCGCGCAGCGCCTCGATCGGCAGGCCGGCGGCGATCCGGCCGTAGAGCGGAAGCTGCACCGCGGCGGCGTCGGCGGCGGCGCGCACCCCCTGCAGGCGCTGGCTGAAATCGCCCTTGATGACGTTGGGCGAGAAGGCCTGCGCCGCGTCGGCGACGGCGCTGCCGGAAGCCCGCGCGGGCTCGACCGCCAGCGCGTGCTCGGGCAGGCGAAGCACCTCCAGGGCGCGCGCGCGATGATGCCGCCGCGCCAGGAAGCCGCGCTCCTCCAGCGCCGAGATCAGCCGATGGATGCCGGACTTCGAGCGCAGCTGCAGCCCGTCCTTCATCTCGTCGAAGCTCGGGGAGAAGCCGGTCTCCTTGAGGTGGCGGTCGATGAAGCTCAGCAACTCGTGCTGCTTGCGCGTGAGCATCGTCTCTCCTCAGTCCGGCCCGGCACGGCGTCGTCCGCGCCGACGCCCGCAGGCCGAGCGCGGCGGCGACAACCGCCGGATCTCTCGGAACAAACAGGCAACATGATCCGCCGTTCTAGATTGGTTCCGGGCGCCGCGTCAAGCGGCTCGCGCACCCGCAGCACTGGCGCGGCACCGGCGCGGCACCGGCGCGGCACCGGCCGGCTAGAGGCCGAAGCGGTCCAGCCGGATGATCTCGACGGGGGCGCCGGCCGGCAGGGCCGGGCCGTGCGGCGGCCGCAGGATCAGCGCCTCGGACTGCGCGAGCCGGCGCAGCAGGCCGGAATCCTGGCGCGGGAACGGCGTCGCCACGTGGCCGCCCTCGGCGTCGCGGGTGAGCGAGGCGCGCAGGTGGTCGGCGCGCAGGTCGTTGTCGGGAACCGCGGCACCCAGCGTCGCCCGGTCGCGTTCCGGGCCGAGTGCGGCGTCGCCGGACAGCCGGTTGATCGCCGGCAGCAGGAACAGCAGCGCGCACACCAGGGCGGAGACCGGGTTGCCGGGCAGCCCGAGCACCGGCACATCCCCCAGGCCCGGGCGGAGCAGCCGGCCGTGCATCAGCGGCTTGCCCGGCCGCATCGCGATCTTCCAGAAATCGACGGCGAAGCCGCGCTCGGCGAGGCCGGCCTGGACCAGGTCGTGATCGCCGACGCTGGCGCCCCCGATGGTGACCAGCATGTCGCAGCGCAGACCGTCGACGCTGCCGGCGATCGCGCCGATATCGTCCGGCGCCGGCGGCAGCACCAGCGCCCGGGCGCCGGCGGCCCGTATCGCCGCGGCCAGCATCGGCGTGTTGGAGTTGGCGATGCCGCCGGGCGGGATCGGCTCGCCGGGCAGCGCGACCTCGTCCCCGGTGGCGAGCAGGGCGATCACCGGACGCCGGTGGCAGGCGATCCAGGGATGGTTGGCGGCGGCGGCGACGCCGATGTCGCGGGCACCCAGGCGTCGCCCGGCCGGCAGCACCGCGTCGCCGCGGCCGAAATCCTGCCCGGCGCGGCGGACGTGCTTGCCGGCCGGCACCGCCTCGTGGACGGTGACCTGCGCGCCGTGCCGGGTCGCGTTCTCCTGGATCAGCACGCCGTCGCTGCCGCGTGGCATGACGCTGCCGGTGAACAGCCGCACGCACTCGCCGGGCGACAGGCCGCCGTCGAAGGGATGTCCCGCGGGCGCCTCGCCGATCACCCGCAGCGCGCCGCCGGGCGCGGTGTCGCGGGCGCGCACGGCGTAGCCGTCCATCGCGGAGATGTCGGCGGGCGGGTTGGACAGGCGCGCCAGCAACGGTCGCGCCGTGACCCGGCCCCAGGCCGCATCCAGGCTCACCGCCTCGGCGGGCGTCGGCTGCAGACCCTCCAGGATGCGCGCGCGCGCCGCCTCGACGCTCAGCACGTCGCGGATCGCCGGAGGCGGCCCGGCGGCGGGCCGAGGATTCGCTTGACCTGGGCCGACGGGCTGCGCATTTTGCCGCCCCCTGAACCTCCGCGGCCCCAGCTCTGGTGCGGTGGGGCGGTCGTCGCGAGGAACCTCATGGCCAAGACCAACACCATCCAGATCAAGCTCGTCTCCACCGCGGACACCGGCTACTTCTACGTCACCAAGAAGAACGCGCGGGCGCAGACCGGCAAGATGGAGATGCGCAAGTACGACCCCGTCGCGCGCAAGCATGTCGCGTTCAAGGAAGCCAAGATCAAGTGACCGACGCGGCCGCGTCGGTCGGCAGCGCGCAGGCGGGCGGTCAGTAGAGCTTGTCGTGCTGGCCGTACGGAACCACGATGTCGCTCGAATCCGCCAGGTTGAGCATCGCGCGTGACCGTTCGTCCAGCGTATCGGCATCGAGCGCCCGGTCGCGCAGCCCGGAGACGCGCTGCGCCCACGCGGCCTGCTCGGAGATCGCCGCGGTCTCGCCCGCCTGCGCCTGCGACAGCAGGCGAAGCTGATCGGAGTAGCGCCTCAGGCCGTGCTCGCCCTGATCGGCGTTCCACGCGAAGTAGCCCACCAGGGACAGGAAGAATACCGGCGGCAGCGCTGCCTTCACCTTGCGCTTCACGGCGCGACCGAAGCTCATGCGGCACTCCTCGTCATCAGATCAGCGCGTCGAGGACGCTGGCACGGAGTCGGCCAGCACGCCCGGATTCGCGAGCCCTGTTGTCTCCAAGCTCACACGCCATCGCAAGAAAAATCGGCGGAATCCGCCGCCGAAGATCACATAATCGCGCGGCCGGGGGATGCCGGTTTCGTTTCTGAGGAGTTACGATTGGATCGTCCCATTGCCGCCACCTATCTGCTGGTCGAGCCGTCGCACTACGACGTCTCGTACTCGATCAACCCCTGGATGCGTCCGGGCGTCTGGGCACAGGATCCGGCCGGCCATCGCGCCGAGGCGGCGGCCGCCTTCCGCGGGCTGGCCGAGGCGCTGCGACGCGCCGGCGGCGCCGTCGAGATCGCCGACGGCGTCGCCGGACTGCCCGACATGGTGTTCCCCGCCAACGGCGGCATCGTGCTGGACCGACGCGCGCTGCCGGCGCGGTTCCGCTTCCCGCAGCGCCAGGGCGAGGAGGCCGCGTTCGCGTCGGTGTTCGCGGACCTGCGGCAGCGCGGCCTGATCGACGAGGTGCTGAGCCTGCCGCAGGGCTGCTTCCAGGAGGGTGCCGGCGACTGCATCTGGGACCCTGTCCGCCGGCTGGCCTGGACCGGCCACGGCCCGCGCTCCTCGGCCGCGAGCCAGGACGTGATCGAGGACCTGTTCGGCATCGAGCTGCGCCGGCTCGAGCTGGTCACCGAGCGGTTCTACCACCTCGACACCTGCCTGTGCGTGCTGCCGGGCGGCGAGGTGTTCTTCTATCCCGGCGCGTTTTCGGCGGCCGGCCGGGCGCTGATCCGCGACAGCGTGTCGTCCGAGCTGCTGATCGAGGCCTCCGACGAGGACGCGGCACGCTTCTGCGTCAACGCCGTGGCGCTGGACCGCACGGTGGTCATGGCGACGCCGACCGAGCGCCTGGGCGGCATGTTCCGCGAGCGCGGCTACGCGGTCAGCCCGGTGGCGCTGGACCCGTTCATCCTGTCGGGCGGCGGCGCCTACTGCATGACGCTGCGGCTCGACCTGAGCACCGCCGCCTGAACCCTGCGGCGGCCTCGGCCGCCCGTCAGCCGCGCAGGATGGTGCGTCCCGCGTAGCGGGCCGACGAACCCAGCTCCTGCTCGATGCGGATCAGCTGGTTGTACTTGGCGGTGCGGTCCGAGCGCGACAGCGAGCCGGTCTTGATCTGGCCGCAGTTGGTCGCGACCGCGAGGTCGGCGATGGTCGCGTCCTCGGTCTCGCCGGAGCGGTGGCTCATCACCGCGTTGTAGCCGGCATGATGTGCGAGCTGCACCGCCTCCAGCGTCTCCGACAGGGTGCCGATCTGGTTCACCTTGACCAGCAGCGCGTTGGCGCTGCCGGCGGCGATGCCGCGGCGCAGGCGCTCCGGGTTGGTCACGTAC
>CAXTNB010000051.1:5683-11640 GCA_964245385.1 uncultured Acetobacteraceae bacterium
TCGAGACGATCGGGTAGCGCGCGGCGAGGTCGGCGAGGTAGGCGACCATGCCGCCGGCGTCGAACGACTTGCCCTCGCCCTCGAGCTCGTAGCGGCCGTCGCGGTAGAACTCGGTCGAGGCGCAGTCGAGCGCGAAGGTGACGTCCTCGCCCAGCCTGTAGCCGGCGCGCTCGATCGCCCGGCTCATGAAGGCGAGCGCCTCGTCGGCCGACTTCAGGCCCGGGGCGAAGCCGCCCTCGTCGCCGACGTTGGTGTTGTGCCCTGCATCCTTCAGCCCCTTCTTGAGCTGGGCGAAGATTTCCGAGCCCATGCGGATCGCGTCCGCCACCGTGGGCGCGCCCACCGGCTGGATCATGAATTCCTGGATGTCGATCGGGTTGTCGGCGTGCTGCCCGCCATTGACGATGTTCATCATCGGCACCGGCAGGGTGCGCGCGAACACGCCGCCGACGTAGCGATACAGCGGCACCCCGAGCTCGGCGGCGCTGGCGCGGGCGACGGCGAGCGAGACCGCGAGGATGGCGTTGGCGCCGAGGCGCGACTTGTTGGGCGTGCCGTCGAGGTCGATCATCGCCTCGTCGATGGCGATCTGGTCGTAGGACTCCGAGCCCTGCAGCGCATCGAGGATCTCGCCCTCGACGAAGCCGATTGCCTGCAGCACGCCCTTGCCGCCGTAGCGCGACTTATCGCCGTCGCGCAGCTCCGCCGCCTCGTGGGCGCCGGTGGAGGCGCCCGACGGCACCGCGGCGCGGCCGGTGGCGCCGCTCGCCAGCTCGACGTCGACCTCCACGGTCGGGTTGCCGCGGCTGTCGAGGATCTGACGGGCGACGAGGTCGGTGATGGCGCTCATGGCTGGGCACACCCTGGCTGTTGCGGAGATGGGTCCTTGCAGCACCTCGTCCGGCTTTCCGCAAGGCCGCGACGCCGGGCGGCTCGGCATCGATCCGCGCCCGCGCGCGTTGCCTGTGCCTGAACGGCGAAAGCGACGACGATGAGACGGCTCCCGATCCTGGCGGTGATCCTCGGCCTGCTCGGGCTGCTGCCGTTCCTGGGCTGCACGATCGGCATCATCGCGTTCCCGAGCGAGGTGCCGGTGCCCAACCTGGTGCAGGCGATGATCGCCTACGGGGCGGTGATCCTCGCCTTCCTGGGCGGGGTGCACTGGGGCTTCGCGCTCGATCCGCATCCGGCCGTCACGGTGCCGGGACAGGTCTCGCTCGACAACCGGCGGCTGGGGCTGGGCGTGCTGCCGTCGCTGGTCGGCTGGGCGGCGCTGCTGGTGCCGCTGGTGGCGTCGTCGCTGATCGCGATCGTGCTGCTGATCCTGGGCTTCCTCGGCATCACGCTGGTCGAGGCGCAGGCACGGCGCCGCGGCGCCGTGCCGGCCGGCTACATGGGGCTGCGCTGGCTGCTCAGCGCGGTGGTGCTGCTCTGCCTGGTCGCGGTGCTGCTGGCGCGCACGTTCTGAGCGGGCTCAGTCGATCCTGTAGTGGATCGGCTTGAACGCGTAGTTGTTGGACTGCAGCGCCGAGCAGGCGGTCAGCCCGACGATCAGGTCCTGCTCGGCGCGCAAGCGGACCCGGTCGCCGGCCCGGCTGCGCGGCGGGTCCACCGTGAGCACGCCGCTCTCGCCGTCGAGCCGCACGTTCATGAACACGTTGAAGGCGACCGGGATCTGATCGGGCACGATGCCGAACGGCGCCAGCGCGGCGGCGAGGTTGCCGAAGCAGCCGCGATGCGGCTCGGCGTCGCCGTAGAGGATGCGGAAGGTGTCGGCCGAGCACGGCGTCAGCAGGAAGTCGTGGCGGCCGACGCTGTCCTCGAGGATGCGCAGCAGCACCCGGCTGCGGTTCGAGTATAGCGGGTCGCCGGTGGTGAGGTAGATCCTGCCCGCGTAGTCGAGCGTGCGGCCCGACGAGATCACCTCGGCGACGTCGTGCCGGTTGAACGCCAGCAGGTCGGCCACCTGCTCGCCCTGCGGGTCGATGACGGTGAGGCTCTGGCCCTGCTCGAGGGTGAAGGCGACGCCGCAGCGCGGCGCGATCTCGTGCACCGGGTTCATGCCGCCTGCTCAGGCCGCATCGCGGTCGCGTCCGCTCGGCGGCTGGAACGGGCAGCGCCACTCCGCGTCCACCAGCCGGCCGCTGTACTGACGCGCCTCGGAGATCTCGCCGAAGCGGGCCAGCATCGGGTTGGTCGAGCCGTTGAGGGCCGCGTCGCGCTCGATGATGGTCGAGCGCAGCCTGTCGTACTGGCCCTCGGCGCGCAGCCGCTCGAACTGGTCGTGCAGGTTGAACACCAGGGCGGGACGCTCGAAGCGGCGCGCCAGCCGGCTCGCCGCGGGATGCAGCCCGACCACGAAGAACGCCTCGCCGCCGAAGCTGAGCGAGAAGTGCGGGCTGTCCGGATCGCCGCTCACCCGCGCGTCCTGCTTCTCGCCGAACCAGGCATCCTTGTCGGAGAAGGATTGCACGCGCTGCCACAGATGATGCTCGAAGCCGGCCTCGTCGAGCGTGTCCGGCCCCTCGAACAGGATCGCGAAGCTGCGGAACAGCGTCCTCTCCTGCTGATATTCGCGGATGAAGCCGAGCAGCTCGGGGTAGACGCGCATGTCGTCCCAGGCGGAGCGTATGTCGCGGCCGACCAGGATGCGCAGCTGGCCGCGCGCCAACGCCGCCTTGGCGCCGACGCAGGAGAACCTCGGATCGCGGATGAAGGCGCTGAATCGTTTCGCGAGCGGGTGGGCTTCGTCGAGGATCGGATCTGGCGTCGGCGACGTGTCGGAGTTCATGCAGCGGACCGGCTCACGATGGAGGATCAGCAACACGGCCTGGACAGCCCGGTTCCTCGTGTCGTGCCGTTGCAACACCTAGAAGCGGCGAACTCGACGCATGGCTGAACTGTGCGCAAATTCCCGCGAGTCTCGCTGATTTCCTCCGTTCATGTCACAGCGGGCGGCGCTGCGCCCTCGTCCCCAGCACCTTCACCTTGGCGCGGGATGCCGGTTGGACAGCCTGCCGCCGCGGCGGCGGGACGGCTCAGCCCTTGAGCTTCTTGCTGCACTCGCTGTAGTAGCCGCCGCCCTTCTGCACCCAGCGCAGGCCGCCGTTGCCGCCCGCCGCCTTGTTCGCCTTGTACTGGTCGAGGCAGGTGTGCAGCCGCGCCTTGCCGGGCGTCTCCTTGCTGTACTTGGAGTCGATGGCGCTGGGGAAGGTGGCGGGGCCGGAGGCCGCGGCCGCTGCCTCCGGCTTGCTGACCACCGCGTTCGGCGAGGCCGGCGGCGTCGTGCTGGCGTTGGTGGTGGGCGTGGTGCCGGCCGAGGCCGGCGCACCGGAGCCGCAGTTCTGCTCCCGGAAGCTCTTGTAGTTCGCCCCGTCCAGCGTGCCCGCCTTCTTGGCCGCCTGATACTTGGCGCTGCACTCCTTGCTGGTGACCGCGCCCGCGGCGCCGCCGTGCGCGAGGATGGCGAGCACCAGCGCGCCGCCGAGAACCGTCCGGACCGTCTGCGTCATGTCTGTCCTCGATGTTGGAGTCGGCGATGCGTCGGGCAGGCCCGGCTCGATCGTGGCCGCCTCGTCGGTCGATCCGGCGCGCGCCGCGGCACTACCTGGCACCGGTGAGCCGGCCGATCATGCCGGCGAAGTCGATCCCCGAAGGAGCGGCGGAGGTGGTCGCGGCGGCGGCCGTCGCTCCGGCCTGCGGTGCGACGCTGCCCGTCGGGGTGGTGGCGTCGACCGCGTGCGGCAGGAACTGCGCCAGGATCTGGCTGCCCATGCCGGGCGGCAGGCCGTGCTGCTGCGCCCAGGCATCGATCTGCGCCGGCGGGAACACGCGCTCGACCTGCTCGGCGGAGATCGGCAGGTTGTGGCCGCTGCCGATCCAGGACTGCACCTTGTCGCCCAGTCCGGCCTGCTCGAACTTCTGCGCGATCCCGGCCGGACCGCCGGCGGCGTTGATCACCTGCGCCAGCAGGTTGCCGGCTCCGGTCAGGGCGCCGCCCCCCGCGGCGCCGCCGAACAGACTGCCCAGGATGCCGCTCATGACGGGCGCCCTCCGCTGTGGATCCGGGCCTTCGCCAGACGGTCGAAGGCCAGCACATCGTCCAGCAGCGCCGCCATCCGGTCCAGCGGAATCATCGTCGGGCCGTCGCTGGGCGCGCGGTCCGGGTCCTCGTGGGTCTCGATGAACAGGGCGGCGACGCCGACCGCGACCGCGGCGCGCGCCAGCACCGGCGCGAACTCGCGCTGGCCGCCCGAGGCACCGCCGAGCGCACCAGGCTGCTGCACCGAGTGGGTGGCGTCGAACACGACCGGGTAGCCGGTCGCCGCCATGATCGGCAGGCCGCGCATGTCGTTGACCAGGGTGTTGTAGCCGAACGAGCTGCCGCGCTCGGTCAGCAGGATGCGCGCGTTGCCGGTCGAGGCGATCTTGGCGGCGACGTGGCCCATCTCCCAGGGTGCCAGGAACTGGCCCTTCTTGACGTTGACGGCGGCCCCGGTCTCGCCGGCGGCGAGCAGCAGGTCGGTCTGGCGGCACAGGAACGCCGGGATCTGCAGCACGTCGACCGCGGCGGCCGCGATCCGGCACTGCTCGGCGGCGTGCACGTCGGTGAGCACCGGGATGCCGTGCCGGGCGCGCAGGCCGGCGAGGATCCCGAGCCCGCGCTCCATGCCGACGCCGCGCGCGGCACCCAGGCTGCTGCGGTTCGCCTTGTCGAAGCTGCTCTTGTAGATCAGGCCGATGCCGCGCGGCCGGCACAGCGCCACCAGCGCCGAGGCCATCGCCTCGGCGTGGTGCTCGGACTCGATCTGGCAGGGTCCGGCGATCAGCGTGAGCGGCAGGCGGTTGCCGACCGTCAGCGCGCCGATCCGCACCTCGCCGGCGGCGGTCGGACTCATACCAGCCTGGCCTTCTTCAGCGAGGCCTCGATGAAGCCGCGGAACAGCGGGTGCGGCGCGAACGGCTTGCTGGTCAGCTCGGGGTGGTACTGCACGCCGATGAACCAGGGATGGTCGGGATACTCGACGATCTCCGGCAGCACCCCGTCCGGGCTCATGCCGGAGAACACCAGCCCGGCGCGCTCCAGCCGCTCGCGGTAGTGCACGTTGACCTCCCAGCGATGCCGGTGCCGCTCGCTGACCTCGCCGGCCGCGTAGGTGGCGGCGACGCGCGAGCCCGGCGACAGCACCGCCGGGTAGGCGCCCAGCCGCATGGTGCCGCCGAGATCGCCGCCGGCGCGTCGGCGCTCCAGCTCCGGCCCGCGCGCCCACTCGGTCATCAGCCCGATCACCGGCTCGTCGGTCGGGCCGAACTCGGTGGAGGAGGCGCCCGGCAGGCCGGCGAGGTTGCGGGCGCACTCGATCACCGCCATCTGCATGCCGAAGCAGATGCCCAGGAATGGGATGCGTCGCTCGCGGGCGAACCGCACCGCCTCGATCTTGCCCTCGGCGCCGCGCTCGCCGAAGCCGCCCGGCACCAGGATGCCGTCGACCTCCTGCAGGCGCTCCACCGCGCCGTGCTGCTCGAACACCTGGGCGTCGACCCAGTCGAGATGCACGCGCACCCGACTCGCGATGCCGCCGTGGATCAGCGCCTCGTTGAGCGACTTGTAGCTGTCGAGCAGGCTGGTGTACTTGCCGACCACGGCGATGCGCACCTCGCCTTCGGGGTTGCGCATCGCGGCCAGCACCCGGTGCCAGCCGGCGAGGTCGGGCTTGCCCTCGTGCGGCAGCCCGAAATGGCGCAGCACCTCCGTATCCAGGCCGCCCTCGTGGTACGAGATCGGGCAGGCGTAGATGGTGTCGACGTCGAGTGCGGCGACCACCGCCTCGGGGCGCACGTTGCAGAAGCTCGCGATCTTGCGCCGCTCCGGCTCGGGCAGCGGACGGTCGGAGCGGCACAGCAGCATCTGCGGCTGGATGCCGACGTTCTGCAGCTCCTTGACCGAATGCTGCGTC
>CAXTNB010000052.1:0-11051 GCA_964245385.1 uncultured Acetobacteraceae bacterium
CGGGTCAAGGGCAGAGCCCTTGCCTGCTTTGCGCACCGTGCTAGGAAGCGGTCGGCGCGTGGCGGCTTGCCAGCAGGGGAATGCGGGATGTGGCTGAGGAGAACGGCGATGGCGCTGGTCGCGTCGGGCGGCGTCATCCTGCTCGCGTTGCCTGCCCGGTCGCAACTGCTCGACGGCCTCAAGGGTGCGGCCGGTTCCGGATCGGGTGGCGGCCTGGGCGGGCTCGGCGGCCTGTCGATGCCGTCGGTCGGCTCGGCGAGCACCAGCAACCTCGCGGGCGTGCTGGGTTACTGCGTACGCAACAATTATCTCGGCGGGACCGGCGCCCCCTCGGTGGAGAGCGGGCTGGTCGGCAAGCTCGGCCCGGGTGCGACGCGGAGCAGCCAGTTCACCGAGGGCGAGCAGGGCACGCTGCAGACCGGCGGCGGCCGGACGACGAGCCTCGGCGGCACCGGGCTGAAGGCGAAGCTGACGCAGAAGGTGTGCGGCCAGGTGCTGCAGCACGCCCGCTCGCTCATGTAGCGGGCGTGCCGCGGCCGACGGACTAGATGCCGGCCTTCTGCCCCGCCGCGGTCAGTTCCATGAAGCGCTGCGTCGTGGGCACGATATGGGCGCCGATCCAGTCGGCCATCCTCTGCTCCTCGCCCAGCGACTGCCGCAGCAGCGGCACCGAGGCGGTATCGCCGAGCTTCTCCGCCATCGCGATCAGGCTGGTGTAGCCGGCGATCTCCTGGTGCTCGAAGGCGAAGTTGGCGAAGGTGTTCTTGAGCACCTCGTCGGCCGCGGGCGCGTGCAGCGCCGCCGCGACGTTGCCCATCACCGAGCTGACCGCGTTCTTGGCGGTCGAGGCACTGGTGCCGTGCCGCTCCAGGATCGCGGTCAGGCGCTGCGCCTGGGCCTCGGACTCGACGTTGTGCTGGCGCAGCCGCGCGGCCATCTCGGGGTAGCTCTCCAGCCGCTCCAGCTGACGCTGCGTCAGCTCGATCGCGCTGACCTCGAGCGCGTGCATGTTGCGCAGGCCGGTATGGTAGGCCTCGTGCACCGGATCGTCGTGGGCATCGGAGTCCATGGTCTTCTCCAGGCTGGTTCGTGACCGTGCTACGTCGCGTCGTCGGGCGGGTTCGGCGGCGGCCGGCGTCACGTTCGCTCGACCTGCGCGTCTGGCCGATGCGGTGCGCGCGGGCTAGCCTGCCGCGGCATCGAGCGAGGGCAGGGCGATGACGATCGGCAGATGGGTGGCGACGTCGGCCTCGGCGGCGCTGCTGGCGGCGTCGCTGCCGGCGGCGGCGATGGACACCAAGGCGCCCCCCAGCCCGGTGCACCCGGTGCTCGACCGCTATCACGGCACCATCGTCCGCGACCCGTATCGCTGGCTCGAGGACGGCGCGGCGCCGTCGGTCGTTGCCTGGTCGGCGGCGCAGAACCGCCGCACCCGCGCCTACCTGGACGCGCTGCCGCTGCGCGCCGGCCTGCACGCCCGCATCATGGCGGCCGCGTCCAGGACCTCTCCGTCGTACCACGCGCTCACGCTCGCCGCCGGCAGGCTGTTCTCGCTGACCGTGCAGCCGCCGCGGCAGCAGCCGATGGTCACCGTGATGCCGCCTTCCGCCGATCCCGCCGCGGCACGCATCGTGGTGGATCCGAACGCGCTCGACCCGTCCGGGCAGACGGCGATCGACTGGTTCGTGCCCTCGCCGGACGGCACCAGGCTCGCCGTCTCGCTGTCGCGCAACGGCAGCGAGGACGGCACCGTGCACGTGTTCGACGTCGCCACCGGCCGCGACACCGGCGAGGCGGTGCCGCGGGCACAATATCCGACCGCCGGCGGCAGCCTGGCCTGGCGCGCCGACAGCTCGGGCTTCTGGTACACGCGCTATCCCGGCGTCGAGCGCCCGGCCGCCGAGCGGCACTTCTACCAGCAGGTCTACTACCACGCGCTCGGCACGGATCCGGCCCAGGACCGCTACGTGCTCGGCCGCGACTTCCCCAAGATCGCCGAGATCGCGCTCGATGCGCGGCAGAACCCGCACGCGGTGCTGGTCTCGGTGGCCGACGGCGACGGCGGCGCGTTCGAGCAGTACGTGATCGCGCAGAAGGACGGCCGCATCACCCAGGTGAGCCGCCTCGAAGACCAGGTGGTGGCCGGCGCGATCGGCCCGGACGACGTGCTCTACCTGGTGTCCAAGAAGGATGCGCCGCGCGGCAAGATCCTGTCGCTGCCGCTCGCCGACCTCGCGCTGTCGCACGCGCGCACGCTGATCGCCCAGGGGCAGGGGGCGATACAGGGCGGCGGCGAGTTCGGCGGGGTGCCGGTGGTGGTGACCCGCGACTCGCTGTACCTGCGCGAGCTGGTCGGCGGCCCGTCGCGGGTGGCGATCTTCGGCCATGACGGCAGGCCCAAGGGACAGATCGCGCTGCCGCCGATCGCGGCGGTCGACGAGCTCGAGCCGGCCGGCCCGGGCCGCGTGCTCTACGGCGTGCAGACCTACCTGACCCCCTACCGGGTGATGCAGTACGACGAGACCACCGCCGCCAGCACCGCGACCCGGCTCGCCGAGACCAGCCCGGTGCGCTTCGACGATGCCGAGGTGGTGCGCATCTTCGCGGTCTCGAAGGACGGCACCAGGGTTCCGGTCAACGTCATCCGGCGCCGCGCCGACCGTCCGGACGGGCAGCGGCCGACGCTGCTGTACGGCTATGGCGGCTACGGCGTGTCGATGACGCCGCGCTTCGCCGGCGCCACCACCCGGCTCTGGCTCGATGCCGGCGGCGTCTGGGCGATCGCCAACCTGCGCGGCGGCGGCGAGTACGGCGAGGACTGGCACGCCGACGGCGCGCTGACCCGCAAGCAGCACGTGTTCGACGACTTCCTCGCCGCCGGCCGGGCGCTGATCGCGGCGCACATCACCGCGCCGCCGCATCTCGCGGCGATGGGCGGCAGCAACGGCGGGCTGCTGATGGGGGCGGCCCTGACGCAGGCGCCGTCGATGTTCCGCGCCGTCGCCTCGATGGTGGGCATCTACGACATGATGCGCATCGAGCTCGACCCGAACGGCGCCTTCAACGTGACCGAGTTCGGCAGCGTGACCGACCCCGCGCAGTTCGAGGCGATGCTGGCGTACTCGCCCTATCAGCACGTGCGCGACGGCGTGCGCTACCCGGCCGTGTTCATGGCCACCGGCACCCACGACGGCCGGGTCAATCCGGCGCAGTCGCGCAAGATGATCGCGCGCCTGCAGGCGGCGACGGCATCGGGCCTGCCGGTCTACCTGTCGATCAGCGACAAGTCGGGACACGGCATCGGCAGCGCGCTCAGCGTGCGGGTGGACCAGCAATCCGACATCATGGCGTTCCTGTTCGACCAGCTCGGCATGACGCTGCCGGCGCGCCTCGACTGACCGGTCCCGCGACAGCCGCGAGCTTGCGCGAACGCGAGGCCGCCCGTTAGTAAGCGCGAGCCGGTGCTGTTCGCCGGCGATGGCGTCCGCATCGGGCGGCAGGGGAATGCAGCACCGCACGCCGACGCCGTCCGGCCGATCGCGCGTCGCGGCTGCTCGAGGACGAGGACGATGCGGCGCGTGGCGATGACGACCCGCGAGGACGTGCAGGACGAGGTCGGGGACGAGGTCGGGGACGGCGCGGTGTCGCGGGGCTTCCGCGCCGCGGGGGCCGCGGCCGCGCGCTGCCGCGGCGCCCCCGCGCCCAACCCGCCGGTCGGCTGCGCCATCCTCGACGCGGCGGGACGGATCCTCTCGCTGGCCGCGCACCACCGGGCGGGCGAGCCGCACGCGGAGGCGCTGGCGCTGCAGCAGTGCCGGGCCTCCGGCAGCCTGGAGGCCGCGACGACGGCGGTCGTCACCCTGGAGCCCTGCAACCACTTCGGACGCACCGGGCCCTGCACCGCGGCGATCCTGTCGAGCCCGATCCGCACGGTGTGGATCGGCGCCTCCGACCCCAACCCGCGCGTGGTCGGCGGCGGTGCGGCGGCTCTCGCCCGCGCCGGCCTGCAGGTCCGCACGCCGCCGCCGCACAGCGCGGTCGCGCTGGACTGCGCGGCGCTGATCGCCCCGTTCGCGAGCGTCGCCCGCACCGGCAGGCCCTGGGTCACCGTCAAGCAGGCGCTCGACGCGCGGTCCGGCATGGTCCCGCCGCCGGGGACGAAGACCTTCACCGGTCCGGAGGCGCTGCGCCTCGCGCATCGGCTGCGTCGCGCCACCGACGCGATCGTCACCGGCATGGGCACGATCCTGGCCGACCGTCCGCACTTCACCGTGCGCCACGTGCCGGATCATCCGGCACGGCGACGCCTGCTCGCCGTGCCCGACCGCGGCGGCGGGCTGCCGCGGGAGTATCGGCTCGAGGCGGAGGCACGCGGCTTCCTGGTGCGCACCGCACCGGAGCTCGGCGCGCTGCTGCAGCTGCTGGCGGCGGAAGGGGCGCTGTGGGCGATGGTCGAGGCCGGCCCGCGCCTGCTCGCGCAGATCGAGCGCGACCGGCTGTGGGACGACTGGCTGACCATACGGCATCGGCGCGACGACGCGCCGGACCGGCTGTCGCTGCGGGTGCACGCAGGCGTGACGCCGCTGCGGCTGATCGAGGGGATCCCGGGCCACCGGCCGGCGTCGCAGGTCCGAGAGGGGTGAACAGATGTTTTCCGGGATCATAGAGAGCCTGGGCCGGGTGCGCGCGATCGAGCCCGGCGACCGGGCGATACGGATCGTGCTGGATACCGGCCTGCGCGACCTCGCCCTCGGCGAGAGCGTGTCGGTGAACGGGGTCTGCCTCACCGTGACCGACCTCGATCCGGCGGGCACCGCGGCGTTCTTCGTCAGCCCGGAGACGCTGCACCGCTCCAGCCTCGGGCGGCTGCGGGAGCAGGAGCGGGTCAACCTGGAACGCGCGGTGACGCCGTCGACGCGGCTGTCGGGCCACATCGTGCAGGGCCATGTCGACGGCGTGGCGACGCTGGTCTCCGTCGAGCAGGTCGGCGACGCGGCGTGGTCGCTGGTGCTCGAACTGCCCGACACGCTGCGGCGCTACTGCGTCGAGAAGGGCTCGATCACGCTGGACGGCATCAGCCTGACCCTGAACGCGATACGGTCGGGCGCCGCCGCCGGACGGTTCGAGATCGCGCTGATGATCATCCCGCACAGCTGGACCCACACCAACCTCGCCACCCTGGCTCCGGGTGCCATCCTCAACGTCGAGGTCGACGTCATCGCCAAGTACGTGGAGCAGCTATGTCAGCGCCCGAGCTGAACCGTCCCGCCCCGGCCGGTCCCGAGCCGGGACCGGTCCTCGCCGCGGCCGTCGGCGCGCTGCGGTCGCGGCGCATGGTCATCCTGGTCGATGACGAGGAGCGCGAGAACGAGGGCGACCTGGTGCTCGCGGCCGAACATGCGACGGCGGAGGCGGTCAACTTCCTGGTCACCCACGCCCGCGGCCTGGTCTGCCTGTCGCTCGAGGCGGCGCAGCTCGACCGGCTGCAGCTGCCGATGATGGTGCGACACAACACCGCGCCGCGTCGGACCGCCTTCACCGTCTCGATCGGCGCGCGGGAGGGGGTGGCGACCGGCATCTCGGCGCACGACCGGGCGCGCACCATCCTGGCCGCGTCCGCGGACGACGCGAGGCCGGAGGACCTGGTCACGCCCGGCCACGTCTTCCCGCTGCGCGCGGCACCGGGCGGGGTGCTGGCGCGCGCCGGCCACACCGAGGGTTCGATCGACCTGCTGCGTCTGGCCGGGCTGAAGCCGGCGGCGGTGATCTGCGAGGTGATGAGCGCCGACGGCAGCATGGCGCGCCTGCCGGAGCTGCGCGTCTTCGCCGGCCGTCACGGCATCCCGATCGTCAGCATCGCCGCGCTGGTGCGCCACCGGCTGGCACTGGCGGCGGCCGGCCTGCAGGGACCGCTCGCGGCGGCGCCCGATACCCTGCAGCCGCTCGGCACCGCGCGACTGCCGAGCCGGTTCGGGGAGGCGGGGAACTTCGTCGTGCAGGCGTTCCGCGACCCGCGCGACGGGCTCGAGCACCTGGCGATCGTCAAGGGCGACCCCGGCGGGGCGCTTCCGGCAGGCGTGCGTCCGCTGGTGCGGCTGCATTCCGAGTGCCTCACCGGGGACGCCCTGGGTTCGCTGCGCTGCGACTGCGGCGCACAGCTGCGCGCGGCGCTGCGCCGGATCGCGGAGAGCCCGGCGGGGGCGCTGATCTACCTGGCCGGCCAGGAGGGACGCGGCATCGGGCTGGCGAACAAGATACGCGCCTACGCGCTGCAGGATCAGGGCCTGGATACGGTGGAGGCCAACCACCGGCTGGGCTTCGCCGCCGATCAGCGCGACTGGGGCGCGGCGGCACGCATCCTGCGCCACCTCGGCATCGACACGCTCGACCTGCTGACCAACAACCCCGACAAGATCAGCGGGCTGCGCGCCAACGGCATCGAGGTGGTGCTGCGTGTGCCGCTGGAGACGGCGCCGAACCCGCACAACAGGGCGTATCTCGAGACCAAGCGGACGCGGATGGGGCACGCCCTGCCGCCCGACCCGATCGCGGCGGAATGATCCCGCTGTCTTGACGCAGAAATATCGCTGCATCATGCAGGTTGCGCGTGACCTCTGCCGCCTCCCTCGCCATGCTGGCGTGGGGGAGCTATCTGGCAGACGGACACCGTCGCATGTTCGATCAGGTCGTGAGCCTGGCCGTCCAGCACTACGTGATCTTCGGCATCCTGGCGCTCGCGATCGGCGTGGTGCTGAACTTCCTGGTCGCCGCGGCGCCCGAGATCGTGCAGTCCCTGCGCGTGCACAAGCTGTACTGAGATCAGGCGGGCTGTCGCGCGTAGGCCTCCGCCACGATCGCGAACGAACGGCGGCGCGCGTCGTGGTCGTGGATCTGCGCGCCGATCAGCAGCTCGTCCGGCCGGATCCGTTCGATCAGGCGGTCCAGCCCGGCGCGCACCGTCTCGGCATCGCCGACCACGGCCGCGGACAGGGCGCGCGACACCATGCTCGCCTCCACCGGCGTCCACAGCGCGTCCATGTCGTCCACCGGCGGCCTCAGCTTTCCCGGCGTGCCGCGACGAAGCATCAGGAACTGCTGCTGCGCCGAGGTGAACAGGCGCTGCGCCTCGCGGTCGCTGGCGGCCGCGACCACGTTCAACCCGATCATGACGCGTGGCGCAGGATTGACCTCGGAGGGCTCGTAGCGGCTGCGGTACAGCGCGATCGCGTCCTGCATCAGCTCGGGCGCGAAGTGCGCCGCGAAGGCGAACGGCAGGCCGAGCATGGCGGCCAGCTGCGCGCTATACAGGCTCGAGCCGAGCAGCCAGATCGGCACCTCCAGGCCCTCGCCGGGAACCGCGTGCACCGCCTGCGCCGCCGTCGGACGGAAGTAGGACTGCAGCTCGATCACGTCGTGGGGGAAGCGGTCGGCGCTCGACGGGTCGCGTCGCAGCGCCATCATGGTGCGCTGGTCGGAACCGGGGGCTCGGCCGAGCCCGAGGTCGATGCGCCCCGGATGCAGGGCGGCGAGGGTGCCGAACTGCTCCGCGACCGTCAGCGGCGCATGGTTCGGCAGCATGACGCCGCCCGATCCGACCCGGATCGTGCGCGTGCCCGCGGCCACGTGGGCGATGACGACGGCGGTCGCGGCCGACGCCACTCCCGGCATGTTGTGGTGCTCGGCGAGCCAGTAGCGCCGGAAGCCGAGCGCCTCCGCGTGCCGCGCCAGATCGAGCGTGTGGCGCAGCGCGAGGCCGGCGTCGCCGCCCTCGATGATCGGCGACAGGTCGAGCACGGAGAACGGGATCATGACCGGGAGATGGGCATGCCGGCGTCCCGCGCCAAGCGCCTGCGCTGAGCGTATGCCGGCACTCCGTAAAGGCATTGGACGCGACGGCGTCGCTGTCCGCATGCTGCGCACGCGTACTGCCGAGGACAGCAGGCCATGAGCATCGCGAGCATCCTCAACAGCAAGGGGGCGAGCGTGATCCACGTGGCCCCGCTCGAACCGATCGCGGCGGTGGCCCGGATCCTGGGCGAGCGCAACATCGGCGCGGTCCTGGTGATGGACGACACCGCCAAGCCGCTCGGCATCCTCAGCGAGCGCGACATCGTGCGAGCGCTGGCCAAGCACGGCGCCGCCGCGCTGGACCTGGTCGCCTCCGCCCTGATGACCAGGGTGCTGTGGACCATCACGCCCGACGCCGACATCGCCGAGGCGATGCGGATCATGACCGACCATCGCGTCCGCCATCTTCCGGTGGTCGAGGACGGGAGCCTGGTGGGCGTGGTCAGCATCGGCGACGTCGTCAAGGCGCGGCTGGGTCAGCAGGCGAACGAGGTGGAGAGCCTGCGCGCCTATGTCGGCGGCGTGCAGTAGCGACGCCACTCCCGGCACGCCGGACCTGGCTGGTGCGGACGGCGGGACTCGAACCCGCACTCCCTGGGGATGCAGATTTTCATGCCACTTCGGCTTTCGCCGCCGTGCGGGCGACCGTGCCGCATGGCCTGATCGCCGACGTTCGTGGTCTGGACTATCCCTTCGCCGTCTCCCGGGTGCTCCCGGGGCTTAGGCGCCGCCCGTCTAGTCTCTACACCTTCCCCGCGTCGTCGCCGGTCTCCCGGTCGCGGGGCCCGTCGCCGGCGCGGAGCTTGGCTCGGGATCGGCCTGGGCCTCGCGGCCGGTAGCTTTCCCCGAATTTGAGCGGTTCTACGCCGGGGATTTCTCCTCGGGCACTCCGAAGAAGTCTGCTGCGTCTACCGGTTTCGCCACGTCCGCCTGCCGTCCCGACCGCCGCCGGGGCGCTGCACCGGCGTGATAGCCGCATCGCGGCGGCTTGGCTAGCGCCTGAACCGGAGCAGGACCGGGCGAGGCGCGTGCGCCGTCCGACCGTCGAGGCGGCGGGGCGATGTCATCCGATGCGCAGCAGCGCCGGGCCGTGCAGCCTCAGCCAGGCCTCGGCGCGAAGCCGGTGCGGCGTCAGGCGCGCCACCTCGATCCAGAAATTCGCGCCGTGGTCGAGATGTCGCAGATGCGCCAGCTCGTGGGCGACCACGTAGTGCTGGACCTCCGGGGGCGCCATCACCAGGCGCCAGCTGAACATCACCACCCCGTTCGAGGAGCAGCTGCCCCACCGGCTGCTCGTGTCCTTGATCACCAGGCGCTTCGGGTGCAGCCCGAAGGCCAGCGCGATGCGTCGCGCGCACAGCCCCAGCGTCACGCGCGCCTCGCGGCGCAGGAAGTCGAGCACGCGCCGGGCCAGGAAGGCGCGCTCGCCGCTGACCCGGATCTCGCCGGCCTCGACCCACACGCCCCGCCGCGCGTCCGGCGCCGCCCGGATGACGTGCGGCACCCCGCTCAGGGCGATGCTCTCGCCCGCTTCCAGCGCGACCTGTCCCGGCAGCGCCGCGAGCTTGCCGGCGACCCAGTCCGAATGCGTCCGCAGCAGCTCCAGCCCGGCCTCGCGCGCCGTGCGCGGCGGCAGCGTCACCACGACGGTGCCGGCGCGGGCATCGATGCGCAGCGAGATGCGCCGCGCCTGGCCCGAGCGGCGCCACCGGATCGGCGTCTCCCCGGACGGAAGCAGCAGCGTCTCGGACAGCGGCGGTGCGGCGGCCCGCGCCGCGCCGCGCCGCGCGGGCCGGCTCACCGCTCCGCTCCGTCCGGCGGCGCAGGACGCTTGCCGCACGGGGTGCCACGGGCGGCGGCCGGACGGGGCGCTCGCGGGGTACGTCCCGGCCAATCCACCACGTGATGCTCGAGCGGGCCGGCGACGCGCTCGTCCACCACGCGTCCCTGCGCCGATATCCCTGCCTCGTGCACGGTCTCGCGGCGGCCGGAGACCAGCGGGTGCCACCAGGCGAGGCCGCGTCCCTCGTCCAGCCGCCGATAGGCGCAGCTCGGCGGCAGCCAGTCGATCTCCGCCAGCGAGGCGGCGGTCAGCTGTACGCAGTCGGGCACCCGGCGGCGCCGCGCGGCGTAGTCCGAGCAGGCGCAGCTCTGGGTGTCCAGCAGGCGGCACGCCACGTTGGTGTAGAGGACGGCGTCGGTGTCCGCCTCGCGCAGCTTGTGCAGGCAGCAGCGGCCGCAGCCGTCGCACAGCGACTCCCACTCCGCCTTCGTCATCTCGTCGAGGCGCTTGCTCTTCCAGAACGGGACGGGTGGCGGCATGTCGGCAGGATAAGGCTTCGCGCGCGCCTGCGGAAGATGAACCCGGCGCGGTGCGGCGCCCGGCTCAACGCAGCCGCGGCCAGCCCAAGCCGCCGGCGAGCATGAACAGGATCGCCAGCAGCAGGCTGGCGAGCAGCGCCGGGCCGAGCTGCGGCAGCCAGAGCCAGCGCAGGCGGTCCAGCCGGCCGGCGCCGAGGCCGGCGGCCGCCCGCGCCTGATGTCGCTGCAGCCGCGTCAGCGCCGACAGGAGCGGCAGCAGGATCACCGGCGAGGCCAGCGCCACGCGCCACAGCAGCAGCCCGGCGTGCCCGATCGGCCCGCAGAGCGCGGCCGGCAGCAGCAGCGAGGCGGCAGCACCCGGCAGCAGCAGCGGCAGCAGCAGCAGCGGCAGGCGGGTGGTCGACCGGTTCATCCCGCGGCACTCACCGGGCCGCGATCCAGGCGTCGAAACGACGTTGCACGGCCACCAGGTGCTCGGCCCAGAACGTGTCGTCCATCATCAGGGTGGCGTGACGCTGACCGCCGCCGGCTCCGGCCGCCGGACTGGCGGCGTAGGCGGTCAGGAAGGCGGACTGGTGCGCGGGGTCGGTCAGGAAGCGGAGCAGCTGCTGCCCCAGGGCGCGCTGCCTCGGCGTGGTCTCGCGCGGCATCGCCCAGCCGAGGTTCATGCCGAGGCTCTGCGTCCACTGGGTGTCGAAGTCGCGATGGCCGGCCTGGTCGGCGATCGCGATCTCGCCGTCGGGCGCGCTGGTCATCAGCACCGCGCCGCTCTCGATGATCTGCACCGCCTCCGAGGGGGTGGTCCACCAGACGATGTACGGCTTCAGCTGGTCCAGCTTGCGGAACGCGCGATCCACGCCGTCATCGGTGCGCAACAGGCG
>CAXTNB010000052.1:11061-11285 GCA_964245385.1 uncultured Acetobacteraceae bacterium
CTCGAGCGTGCTGCGCGGACCGCGACGCAGGCCACGCTTGCCGGGCCGCCGCGCGACGTCCCAGAAATCCGACCAGGTCGGCGCCATCTCGACCCGGCTCCTGTCCCAGGCCAGCACGAGGTTCATCGGCCAGCCACTGACGCCGCAGGCCTGGCCGGTGCTGTCCGGGGCCTGATCGGCCGGATCGAGCGTGAGCGGCCTGGGCAGCAGCAGGCCCTCCCGGC
>CAXTNB010000053.1:0-5385 GCA_964245385.1 uncultured Acetobacteraceae bacterium
CCTCGACTTCTTCTATTTCGGCTACGAGTACAACGGCACCTCGGCGGCGATCCCCACCGCGTCCTCCACCGCCAACGGCTCGACGCTGCGCGACAATTACGGCACCCGCTTCTGGGGCAAGGCGGGCCCGGTGGAGTTCTCGCTCGGCGGCCTCTACCAGGGCGGCCAGTTCCGCTACGCCGACAGCGACCGCACCCGCGGCGTCGAGGCGTACTCGGTCAACACCGTGGTCGGCTACCGCGTCAACCAGATATACACCCCCCCGCTGCTGGCGCTGCAGAGCGATCTCTACTCCGGCGGCAACTACAACAAGACCACCGGCAGCGTGGGCACCTACCAGGCGCCCTACAACCCCTCGACCAACTACCTCGACACCACGACCTACCTCGCGCCGTCGAACCTGATCGACACCGGACCGGTGCTGGAGCTGGCGCCGAGCCGCACCACCCTGGTGCGGGTCAAGGTGCCGGTGTCCGGGCGCGACAGCACCGACGACGCGGTCTACGGCTCCAGCCGCATCTACACCTTCCGCGGCAAGTACAACGGCGGCTACGTCGGCACCACGCCGCAGGCGACGCTGGCTTGGCGGATCACCCGGCACCTGGCCTGGACCAACGACGTCGCGCGCTTCTTCGCCTCGCACGCGCTGCAGAAGGCCGGCGCCTCCGACGGCACCTACTACCTGTCGACCCTCGACTTCCGTTTCTGACCGAGCGGACCTTCCTCGCTCCCACGATCTCGTCGGCGCGGCGGCACGACACCTTGCCCGCGGGCGCAGGCCGCGACATTAAGCGTGCTCGTTACGCCCGCGAATCCGTGCCCGAGGGGAGATCATCTTGCAGCCTGTGCGACGACGTGAGCTGGCGCGGCGTGCCGCCGGCGCCTCGGTGGCGGCATGGATGGCACGCGGATCGCGGCCGGCCCGCGCCGCCCAGGAGCCCTCCCGCGACGACCCGCGGCCGCTGCCCGGCCCGTTCGACGGCGCCAGCGTGCGCCGGCTCGCCCAGGCGATGGCGCGCCGCCCCTACCGGACGCCGGATCAGCGGCTGCCGAAGCCGATCGACCAGCTCGACTTCGACCAGTATCGCTCCATCCGGTTCGTCAAGCAGCGCGCGCTGTGGCGCGGGCTGGGCCTGGGCTTTGAGGTCGAGTTCCTGCCGCGCGGCTTCCTCTACCGGCCGCGGATCGACATGTTCGAGGTCGCGGCCGGGCAGGCGAAGCGCGTCGGCTACGACCCCGACCTGTTCAGCTACGAGGATCCGGCGCTCCGCGTCGAGGGCGACCTCGGCTTCGCCGGCTTTCGCATCCACGCGCCGCTGAACCGGCCGGACTATCTCGACGAGGTGTGCGTGTTCCAGGGGGCGTCGTACTTCCGCGCGGTGGCGCGCGGGCAGGAGTACGGCCTGTCGGCGCGCGGCTTCGCCAGCGGCACCGGGAGTGCGCACGGCGAGGAGTTCCCGCTGTTCTCGGCGTTCTGGCTGGAGCGGCCGCAGCCCGGCGGCGTCGTCGTGGTGCACGCGCTGCTCGACAGCCCCAGCGTGACCGGCGCCTTCCGCTTCACCATACGCCCGGGCGAGACGACGGTGTTCGACGTCGAGTCCGTGCTCTACCCGCGACGCGATCTCGCGGAAGCCGGCGTGGCCCCGCTCACCGGCATGTTCTACTTCGACGCCAACGACCGCTCGCGCGTCGATGACTGGCGCCCGGCGGCGCACGACAGCGAGGGGCTGTCGGTCTGGACCGGGCACGGCGAGCAGCTCTGGCGCCCGCTGGTCAATCCGGTGCAGCTGCAGTTCTCGGCACTCGGCGACAGCGGCACGCACGGCTTCGGGCTGATGCAGCGAAAGCGCGCATTCGACGACTTCCAGGACCTGGCGCTGAACTACCAGAAGCGGCCCAGCCTGTGGATCGAGCCGATCGGCGACTGGGGCGAGGGTGCCGTCGACCTGGTCGAGCTGCCGACGCCCAACGAGGTGAACGACAACATCGTCGGCTTCTGGCGTCCCAGGCAGCCGCTGCGGGCGGGCGGCGAGTACGCCTTCACCTACCGCATGCACTGGGGCTGGGACAATCCGTTCGCGACCAGGCTGGCGCGCGTCGCGCAGACCCGGATCGGCGGTGCGGACGACCGACGCGGCCGCATCGTCGCCATCGACTTCACCGGCGAGCCGCTGCGCGCCCTGCCGCCCGAGGCGAAGCTGCACGCCGAGCTCGGCGCGTCGTCGGGCACGGTGCGCGACGTGGTGGTCGAGCCCGACCCGGAGATCCATGGCTGGCGCATCATCTTCCGCTTCGATCCCGGCGGTGCCGCCGCCGCCGAGCTGCACTGCACCCTGGCGAGCGACACCGGGAGCCTGTCCGAGACCTGGCTGTATCGCTGGAGCCGGTGAGCATGTCGCCGACGCACGCACCGGCCGCGGGCGACCGCTTCCTGCCCGACGAGGCGCCGATGCCGATGCCGCCGCAGTCGCTCGCCGCGGCACCGCCGCGCCCGGCGCGTCCCCGCACCAGCCCGCCGGGGCTGGCCGGGCGCCGGCTGCTGGTGATCGGCGGTGCGGCCCTGCTGACGCTGGGTGCCGCGCGCGAGACGTATCTGGTGCTGAACGGCGCCGGCCCCAGCGTGCTCGGCATCGTCGTGCTGCTGCTGTTCGTGGCGCTGTTCGCCTGGATCGCGCTCGCCTTCACCAGCGCCGTCGCCGGCTTCGTCTCGCTGCTGCGGCATGGCGGCCTGGGACTCGGCCTGCGCCGCACCGGCGCGCTGCCGCCGCTCGCCAGCCGCACGGCGCTGCTGCTGCCGACCTACAACGAGGATCCGGCGCGGGTGATGGCCGGGCTGCAGGCGATGCACGAGTCGCTGCGCGCCACCGGGCGGATCGCGCAGTTCGACATCTTCATCCTGTCCGACACCAACGTCGCCGAGATCTGGATCGCCGAGGAGGCCGCCTTCCTGGCCCTGCGCGGCCGCCTGCAAGCGGCGTCCGGCGCGGCCGGGCTGTACTACCGCAGGCGGTCCCGCAACACCGAGCGCAAGGCGGGCAACATCGCCGAGTGGGTGCGCCGCTTCGGGGCCGCCTACCCGCAGATGATGACGCTCGACGCCGACAGCGTGATGGAGGGGGCGAGCATCGTGCGCCTCGCCGCGGCGATGGAGGCGCATGACGGCGTGGGCCTGATCCAGACCCTGCCGCTGATCGTGGGCGGCCGCACCCTGTTCGCGCGCATGCAGCAGTTCGCCGGCCGCCTGTACGGCCCGATGATCGCGCACGGCATCGCCTGGTGGCACGGCTCGGAGGGCAACTACTGGGGCCACAACGCCATCATACGCACCCGCGCCTTCGCCGACGCCGCGGGCCTGCCGACGCTGCCGGGCCGCCAGCCGTTCGGCGGCCACATCCTCAGCCACGACTTCGTCGAGGCGGCCCTGCTGCGACGCGCCGGCTGGGCGATCCACATGGTGCCCGGCCTGCCCGGCTCCTACGAGGAGAGCCCGCCCTCGCTGACCGACATCGCGATACGCGACCGGCGCTGGTGCCAGGGCAACCTGCAGCACGCCGGCGTGCTGCCGGCGCGCGGGCTGCACTGGGTCAGCCGGCTGCACCTGCTGATGGGCATCGGCTCCTACGTCACCTCGCCGCTGTGGCTGGTCTTCCTGCTCTGCGGCATCGCCATCTCGCTGCAGAGCCGCTTCGTGCGCCCGGCCTATTTCGGCGCCACCAAGAGCCTGTTTCCGCAATGGCCGCAGGTCGACCCGGTGCTGGCGCGGTCCGTGTTCCTGCTCACCATGTCGATCCTGCTGGCGCCGAAGCTGCTGGCCTGGGTGGCGCTGCTGTTCGACCGCGAGGCGCGTCGCGGCGCCGGCGGGGCGTGGCGGGCGCTGCTCTCGGTGCTGATCGAGACCCTGATCGGCGGCCTGATCGCCCCGGTGGCGATGCTGATCCAGACCATGGCGGTGGCCGGCATCCTGGCCGGGCGCGACTCCGGCTGGAACGCGCAGCGTCGCGCGGACGGGCGGGTGCCGCTGCGCGAGGTATGGCGCGCCTACTGGCTCTACACGCTGTTCGGGCTGATCCTGGCCGGCATCGCCTGGGCGGTGTCGCCCTCGCTGTTCCTGTGGATGACGCCGGTGCTGCTCGGCCTGACCCTGGCGGTGCCGCTGGCGGCGCTGACCGCGGATCGCGCCCCCGGCCGGCTGCTGTGGCGCCTGGGGTTGCTGCGCATCCCCGAGGAGGCGGCGCCGCCGCCGATCCTGTCGCGGGCGGCGCTGCTGACCCGCACGCTGCAGGCCGAGGCGCCGGCCGATCCGTGGCGGCTGCTGCTGGACGACGCGGCGCTGCTGGCGGCGCACCGGGCGATGCTGCCGCCGCCGCGGGCGCGCGGCGAGGGCGCGCTCGATCCCGACCTGGTGCTCGGGCTCGCCCGCCTCGACGAGGCCGGAGACCTCGCCGACGGCCTCGCCGCGCTGTCGGGCCGCGAGCGCACCGCGGTGCTGGGCGACGCGCGGGGCGTTGACCGCCTGCGCGGCTTGCTCCAGCGTGCCTGCACCGGAGCCTGAACGCATGCTTCCCTACGTCGCCAGCCTGCTGACCGGGATCCTCAATGCGATCCACTCGGGCACCAACGCGCAGCTCACGCACTCGCTCGGCCGGCCCTGGTGGTCCGGCGTCATCGTCTGCGTGGTCTCCGGCCTGGTGATCCTGATCGCCGCCGGCGTCACCCGTGAGGCGCTGCCGAGCGGCGCCTCCCTGGTCGCGACGCCCTGGTGGGCCTGGCTCGGCACCGCCCTCGCCGCGGTGCCGGTCCTCTCCCCCCTGGTGGTCGCCGGTCGCCCTCGACCCGCTGGGGCCGACGCCCCCAAACCCCGATCCGTCGAGTATCGGTGGGGTTCACGGGGCAAAGCTCCTTGCCCTGTCTTCCTTGCCTTCAGCCTATGCTCCGCACGTCGTTCAGCAGCATGCTGGCCCCGGCGCCGGGCGAAGCCCCGCCTGCAACTGCGTCGACCCGCTGCCGTTCAGCGCGCGGATCCTGGAGAGTGCGCATGCGGCCGTTCGACGCCATCAACGACGAGGTAGAGGTCGGCTACGACGCGGGCTTCGAGCGCCGCTGGAGCTACGTCGAGGTGGTCGGACGCGGCTTCATGCTGCTGGTGGTGGCCGCGGCACTGCTCGGCCTGCTCGGCCAGGGCCCGTTCAGCCACCACAGCGTCAGCTCCGCGGCGAGCCGCCTGACCGTCGACTACGAGCCGATCGCGCGCTTCGGCAACACCACCCAGCTCACGCTTCACGCCAGGCCCCGCGCCTGCGACCAGGGCATGACGATCTGGCTGAACAGCAGGATGATCGAGCCGATGGGGCTGCAGGACGTGGAGCCCCGGCCGTTCTCCAGCAC
>CAXTNB010000053.1:5395-11215 GCA_964245385.1 uncultured Acetobacteraceae bacterium
CTCCAGCACGCCGCTGGCCGACGGCATGCTGCTGCACTACCCGCTGCGGCCCGACGCCTGCGGCGGCGCGGTGGTGCGCCTGTTCGCCAAGCCGTCCGGCCTCGGGATCATCCCGTTGCGGGCACGGCTCGACGACGGCGCCGAGCTGTCCTGGCACGCCCTGATCGTCCCCTGAGCCGAAGATACCCACGGATGAACGTCGTCCTGCGCGCCGCCGTCGCCTACTGGATCCTGCTGCTCGCGGTGCGCCTGATCGGCCGCCGCACCGCCAGCCAGATGGCGCCGTTCGACCTGATCGTGCTGTTCCTGTTCGGCGGTGCCGCGATCACCTCGGTGCTCGGCTCCGACCAGTCGCTGACCGCGGCCTACACCGCGATCTGCACCATCGGGATCATGCACATCGCCGTCTCCTGGGCCAAGGCGCGCTCGATACGGGTCGAGCACCTGATCGACGGCACGCCGGTGGTGGTCTACGAGCGCGGCCACTGGCACGAGAAGCGGATGCGCTGGCTGCGCCTGCAGGAGCAGGACATCCTGGCCGCCGCCCGGCAGCGCGGCCTGCGCGGCCTGCACGAGGTGCGCTACGCGATCGCCGAGCGCGACGGCAAGGTCTCGATCATCCAGAACACCGACGCGGATGGCTGACCGCCTCCGGCGCTGAGCCGGCCGCCTCGGCATCGTCCAGGGGCTGCGGGTAGCGCAGCGTCGCGGCCACGTGCACGGCGAGGAAGGTGTCGGCGCCCTCGCAAGCGGGCAGGTCGAGTGCCGCGTCGCCGTCGGTCCAGCGCACGCCGCCCTCCGCCTGATGCCAGCCGGGCAGATCGAGCTCGGCGGCGGCGAGCACCGTGTCGGACAGCCCGTGCCACAGCACGAGCTTCTCCACCGCGACCCCGAGCCGGCGACGGTCGTCGAGGAACGGCCCGATCAGGTCGGCCGGCACCGCCGCGCGGGACACCAGCCGCACCGGCCGGGCGCCGGGGGGAAGCGCGAACAGGTGGCAGCCGCGGCGGCCGCCGCTCGCCTGCAGCACCCGCCCGTCGGCGAGCATCAGCCGCAGCGCCGGGTCGTCCGACAGCGCGACCGGCGGCCGCTCGCGGCCCAGGCCGAGTGCCGCGGCGCGCCGCGCCAGCTGCCGCCACAGCGGCTCCACCGTCTCGCGGTCCACCGTCAGCGGCGCGCAGGCGTCGTCGCGCCAGTTCCGGCGGCCGGTCTCGAGCAGCAGCCCCGGACGCAGCGCCGTCACCGCGGCGTTGCCGAAGCAGGCGCGGTTGCCGGTATCGAGGTAGCTCTCGGCGGGCAGCCCCTCGGCGAGCAGGATGGCGTGCTCGGCGAGCTCGACGTGGTAGAACGCGTAGCCGCCGATCGTGCGGTCCTCGACGATGCTGCCGCCGTTCACCAGCATGCGCGCCGGGATCAGCCGGCCGGCGATGAACAGGCAGTGCTCGGGGGTGACCAGCAGGTCGCGATGCGGCACCTCGTCGGCGAGCGCGTGGCGGCGGATGCGGATCGGGTACAGCCGGTCCGCCGCCGCCGCGGCGGCGTCGATGCGACGGCCGCCGACCCAGACCAGCGGCCGCCAGTGCACCTCGCCCGCCACCAGCGTCGCCACCCGGATCGCCGCCTCTTCCGGCGGCCGTGCCTCGTGCAGCGCCAGCAGCTGCTCCACCGCCAGCTCGCCGCGCTCGGTGAGGATGCGGGTGCCGGCGAGGAAGCAGGTGGTGGTCACCGCGGTGGTGGCGGTGGCGGGCGTGGTGCCGATGACGCCGTCGGAGACCGACATGCCGACGTTGGTCAGCACCGACTTGGTCGAGCTGGTCGGCGTGAACAGCAGCCCCTCGAGGTCGGTGTTGAAGGCCGAGGTGCCGGCGGCGGTCAGGGTGTAGATGCCCTTGACGGCGGTCTCGATCAGGCCGGTGCCGCTGAGCGTGCCGTTGGCGTCGGTGACCGCGCCCGCGCTGTTGGTCAGGGTGATGGTCGCGGTCATCGTGGGGTTTGTATGCGCGTCCGCGACCTGGGCCGCGGAGAACAGCGCGAGCGGCGTCGTGCCGGTGTCCGACGCGGTGGCGGTGGTGCCGGTGAGGTAGGGGTTGGGCGAGCCGATGGCCTGGGCGACCACGCCGCTGGACGGGGTCAGGAACGAGAAGCCGGTGCCTGGGGTCGCGGTGATGGTGTGGCTGACGTTGCCCGTGCTGGCGCTGGAGCTGACCGTACCGTAGACGGTGACGGTGGCGCTGTCGCCGCTCGACAGGTTGATGTTGCTGAGGTTGATGCTGCCGGTGCCGGTCTCCAGGCTTCCCGCGGGGTGCAGGTCGTCCTGCACCGTCCAATGCTCCGAGGACGCGACGACGTTCGACGGCAGCGCGTCCTGCAGGGTGATGTTCGACGAGCCGTTCGGGCCGCTGTCGGTCAGCTTGTAGGTGTAGGAGAACGTGTCGCCCGGCTGCAGCGTCAGGGTGCTGGCGTCGGTGCTGTTCGGATAGGTGATGACCGGCGCCGACACGGTGAGGTTGACCGGCAGCGTGACCGAGAGGTTCTCGATCTCGTGGGTGTCGGTCGATCCGCCGGTGCTGGCGGCGAAGCCGAGGTAGAAGTTGCTCGGCAGCGTCTGGGCCACCGAGTAGTTGGTGATGATCTCCTGGTAGGTGACGCCGCCATCCGAGCTCATGAACACCGACAGGCTCTCGTGCGTGCTGTCGGTCTTGACGAGGTTCACCTTGACGGTGCGGGTGCCGTCGATGCCGGGCGAGTAGGCGGCGCTGGTGAGCAGGGCGTAGCCGGTGGTGCCGCTCCCGGCGCCGCGCACCGCAATCTCGTTGGGCGTCGCATAGGAGTTGCCGCTCTGGCCGCGATCGGTCGCGGTGTAGTTGCCGAAGGTGTCGAGGCCGAGGCCGAGGAAGCCGTCGGTGATGCCGTTCGACCCGTCGTCGGAGTAGCCCAGGCCGCCGCCGTAGCCGCCGGCGGTGACGTTGGCGGCGGTGTGGCCGGCGGCGGTGATCTCGTCGGCGTTGAGCAGGAAGAACGAGATGCCGTCGGCGCCGCTGCCCCCGCCCGAGTAGTAGGTGAACTGCACCGAGATCCCGGCGGTCGACGGGAACGACTGGCTGTAGACCGCGATGCCGGCCTGGTTGATGGCGGTGCTGGTCAGCTGCAGGTAGCCGCTATTGTTGATGGTGGCGTTGCCGGACTCGTCGAAGGAGGTGTTGCCGGTGAAGCTGGTGATCGTGATCGGCAGCCCGGTCGGCGGCGCGTTGATCACCAGCGGATGCGTGTAGTCGGCGATCGCCGTGCTGCTCAGCACCTGCGGTGCCGTGATCGCCGCGCCGGTGCTGGTGGTGTCGAGGTTCCAGCCGTCGCCGGCGGCGAGGTCGCCCACGAGGTGCGAGGCCGCGGCGACGCGGGCGCCGGTGGCGGCGGCGAAGCTGTCGACGAACTGCTGGCCGGCCGACCCCTCGCCGACGTCGCAGCCGTAGAGCAGGATGTCGCCTCCCGGCGCCACCGCGTGGCCGATCGCCGCCAGCACCGCCTGGGACTGGTTGAGCGTGGTCTCGGTGATCACCGACGAACCGAGCTCGATCTCGCCCTGGTTGCCGTGTCCGATCACCGAGATGACCGGCACGTCGGTGCGGTTGCCGAGCACCCTCGCGATCTGCGCGAGCCCATCCTCGTCCGGGTTGAGGATGTAGACCTGGGTGCCGCTCGCCAGCCCCTGCAGCAGGCCCTGGATGTCGGCGACGCGGCTGTCGATGAACAGGATCTGGTGCGACCCGCTCGCCTTCCTGGCGCCGGGGGCGGCGCTGTCCCGGGACTGGGCGGCGGCCGCGGCGGCCGCGTCGGATCGCGCCTTCAGCAGCAGCGAGACCGCCAGCTGGTCCTGCGACTGGCTGTCGCCGTCGAGGCCGCCGACCTGGTCGGCCGCGGCCGCCGGGTCGAACGATTGCGCCGCGTCGTGCCCGTCATCGCCGTGAGATGAAGTGTTTTCGTTCATCACAGTCCTCAGCGCTTGCGACCAGAATCGTTTCGACCGCATCGGTCTCGGAATTATGCTTCCTGCCGCTTCCCACCTTGGGACGCGGGAAGAACTCCTGTGACGCTTAGGCGAAGTTGTTTCGAATTGCAATCGGTCTGCGCGGCGGCCTGCGCTATCGGCTCAGCAGGCTCACCTTGCCGACCGGCGCGGGGGCGGCGAGTGCGGTGTTCAGCCAGATGCCGTGCGGCGAGCGGCCGGTCGGGATGAAGCTCGCCTTGCCGGTGGCGAGGTCGAGCACGGCGACGTGCTGGCGCCAGCGCAGCGTCGCCCAGATCGTGTCGTCCGGCCCGAACACGATGTCGTCGGGACCGCCCGGCAGCTGGTAGCTGCGCAGGATCGCGAGCGTGTTCCAGTCGAGCTGCTCGATCGTGCCGGAGACGCGGCAGGTGACGAACAGCAGCTTGCGGCTGGGCGAGGCGAACAGGTTGTGCGGCCCCGGCGCCATGTGCAGCCGTCGCTCGACGTGTCCGTCGGCGGGATCCACCACGGTGACGTAGTCGGTGCCCATCGCGCCGACCAGGATCCTGCCCTGGTGCCAGAGCACGCCCGCCGGGGTGGAGCCGACCGGGCTCTGCCAGCGCACGCGGCCGGTCGCGGTCTCGATCGCGATCAGCGTGCCGCTGCCCTGCAGGCTGACATAGGCGACGGCGGAGTCCGGCGCGTAGTTGATGTGGCTCGGCATGCTGCCGGTGCGCACGCGATGCGCCAGCGTCATCGTGGCCACGTCGTAGATGTCGACCTGGTCGCGGGCCAGCCCGGCGATGGTGAGCCACCTGCCGTCCGGGCTGTAGGAGAGCTGGTAGGGGTCGCTGACCGCGATCCGGCGCTGCGCCGCACCGGTCAGCGGATCGAGGAAGAACAGCGCGTTGCCGGCGGTGTCGCCGACCACCAGGGAGCGGCCGTCGGGGGTGAGCGCCATGTGGTGCGGCTCGCGCAGCACCGGCAGCCGGCGCACCTCGCGGCGGCTGTCGATGTCGATCTCGCTGATCGAGGCGCCGGCGGAGTTCAGCACGAAGGCGAGTCGTTGCGGACGCGCCGCCGCCTGCGCCCGTGCCGGCCGTCCGGCCAGCCCCGCGGCGGCGCCCACCGCGAGCGAGAGCAGGGCCGCGAGCAGCAGGCCGCCTGGGTTCGGGATCGTTCTGGTCATCGGGATCAAGCCTGCTCGGCGCGTCGCGCGCCCTGGTCGGGTGGGTGATGCATGGCCAGAGCCGGACCGCCGCTGTCAATCGAAAAGGCTTCCGGGAAAGCCGCCGCGAGGCGCGGCGGAGCGCCGGTCCCGGACCGCCTCTTGCCTGTCCGGCGGGTGTTGCCACATGAAGGGCGACCGGGCGCAGGCGACGCGCACCCACGCACAGGATCCTTCCGCATGTTCATCGAGACCGAGGATACCCCCAATCCCGCCACCCTGAAGTTCCTCCCCGGCGGTCGCGACGTGATGGGCAGCGGCACCGCGGACTTCACCTCGGAGGCGTCGGCCGCGCGCTCGCCGCTGGCCTCCGCGCTGTTCTCGCTGGACGGGGTGGCGCGCGTGTTCCTCGGCGCCGACTTCATCACCGTGACCAAGACCGACGCGCACGAGTGGTCGGAGATCCGGCCGCTGGTGCTGTCGACCGTGGTGGATCATTTCGTCTCCGGCCGACCGGTGGTCGAGGGCGACGCCGATCTCGCCGACGAGGACGTGGCCCCCGAGGATGCCGAGATCGTCGCCCAGATCAAGGAGCTGCTGGACACCCGGGTGCGCCCGGCGGTGGCCGGCGACGGCGGCGACATCGTGTTCCGCGGCTACCGCGACG
>CAXTNB010000054.1:0-10824 GCA_964245385.1 uncultured Acetobacteraceae bacterium
CGCGTACACCGCGGTCAGCAACACGATCAGCGTCGGCAGGATGCCGGTGACGAAGGCGACGAACGTCCTGCCGCCCTCGTTGAACACGCCGATGAAGGCTTCGGCGAAGTGCGAAAGCATCAGCATCGTTTCCCCCTCTCACTGCCCCGTCGTTCTCGACCCGCCGAGCGGTTCGCAGCTGCCTCGCCCGATCGCGCTGGGCGGCTCAGCCCGGCTGCGACGCCGGCCGCGATGCGTTCGACGTCGCGCGCTCGGCGACGATCCTGTCGACCTGCTCGACCGCGCGCCGGAACGCCTCGGCCAGGCGCACGTCCCGCGGCCGGAACACCGCACCGGTCCGGAACTGCCCGATATCGATGCCGACCAGCGCCGGCAGCGGCTTGAACTTCGCCCACACGGTGCGTCCCTGCATCACCAGGGCCTGCCGCACCGCGCCCGAGGGCGACACCACCAGTATGGTGATGGCACCACGGCCGAAGCGGGCGCGTGCGCTGCCGGTGCCGACGTAGCCGTCGTTCCACTGGCTGGAGAGCCGGTCGAGAACCAGCCGGTAGTGCCGCATCTGCAACATCGTGCCGGCGATCTGCAGCGCCCAGCAGAGACCGAACAGCAGCAGCCCTGTTCCCCAAGTCATGACCGAGGTCCTCAGGTTCGATGCAACGCAGCGCGGCGCGTAGCCGACCCGTAGACCAGAACATTTATGTCAAACTACGTCAAGATGTACGAGCCGAAAATAATCCGGCAGCGCCGGACGCCTCGCCTCATCCCGCGTCAATTTGTGCAATGCCACAAATGATCCGTGCGGAGCGGCGAGACTGATCCGATCCGGACGGTCACGCCGACGATACCCCTCTTACAAATGTCTTGACGCGCGCATGATTGTTGCATCACCTTCCCCGGCAGCGAGAGGCGGCTTGAGCCGCTCGCGTCGAGCCCCGCCGTCGAGACAGGATTGGGATCATGAGCATCGCCGTGGAGCTCGCGCGACGCGCGGAAGAAGGCCGTCCGGTGCGCGTCGGCCTGATCGGCTGCGGCGAGATGGGCACCGACATCGTCACCCAGCTCTCGCTGATGCCGGGCATCGACCTCGCCGTCCTGGCCGAGATGCGCATCGACATGGCCTGGACCGCGCTCGACGTCGCGGGCATTCCTCGCACGGCGGCGCGGCTTTGTTCCGGACGCACGGAGGCCGAGGAGGCGGTCCGTGTCGGCAAGATCGCGATCACGCCGGACGCCACGGCGGTGTGCAGCGCGGCACAGGTCGACGTCATCATCGATGCGACCGGAAATCCCGGCATCGGCGCCGAGCTGGCGCTGCACGCGATGCGCCACGGCAAGCACGTGGTGATGATGAACGTCGAGGCGGACGTGACGGTCGGCGCCATGCTGGTTCGCGAGGCGCGACGCGCCGGGGTGGGCTACTCGCTGGGCGCCGGCGACGAGCCGAGTGCCGCGATGGAGATCATCAACTTCGTGCGCAGCCTCGGCTATCCGATCGTCGCGGCCGGGAAGGGCAAGAACAATCCGCTTCGCTACGACGCCAAGCCCGCGGAGTACGAGGAGGAGGCGAGGCTGCGGCACATGAACCCGCGCATGCTCGTCGAGTTCATCGACGGCTCCAAGACGATGATCGAGATGTGCGCGATCGCCAACGCGACCGGCCTGGTCCCGGACCGTCCCGGCATGCACGGCCCGGCGGCGTCGCGCGACCAGCTCTCCAGCGTGCTGATCCCGACCGCCGACGGCGGCCTGCTCTCGCGCTCCGGCGTGGTGGACTACTCCGTGGGCAAGGGGGTCGCTCCGGGCGTGTTCGTGGTGATCAAGGCACCGCATCCGCGCGTGCATGAGCGGCTGCGCGACCTCAACATGGGTCCCGGGCCCTACTTCACCTTCCTGCGGCCCTACCACCTGACCAGCCTGGAGGTGCCGCTGACCGCGGCGTCGCTGGTGCTGCAGAACACGCCGCACATGCAGCCCCTCGACGAGCCGGTCGCGGAATGCGGCTGCGTCGCCAAGGAGGCGCTCGCGCCCGGCGTCAGGCTCGGCAAGATCGGCGAGGATCATTATCGCGGCTGGATCACCACCGCGGCGGAGGCCCGGGCGGGCGCGCTGCTGCCGATGGGTCTCGCCGAGCGGGCCGTCGTGAGCAAGCCGATCCGGATCGGCGAGATGCTGACCTACGACAACTGCCAGGTCGACGAGACGATGCAGATCGTCCGGCTGCGCCGCGCTCAGGATGCCCTGTTCGGGTCCTCGCCGCGACAGGACGGAGCATCGCGAGCATGACGGTCCAAGCCAAGGCGCCGGCCGACCTGAACACGACGACGATCGCCGGCAATCGCCCGGAGATCTACGACCGGCTCTCGACGGCGCAGCTGCGCGAGGCGCTGCGACGCATGCACCTGATCCGCCAGTTCGAGGAAGGTGCCGAGCAGGCCTACATGCGTGGCCTCATCCACGGCACGATGCATCTCTCGATCGGCCAGGAGGCGAGTGCGGTCGGCATCTGCGTCGCCCTGGCACCGCACGACAAGATCACCTCGACGCATCGCGGTCACGGTCACTGCATCGGCAAGGGTGCCGATCCGAAGCTGATGTTCGCGGAGTTCTTCGGCAAGGAGAGCGGCTACTGCCGCGGCCGCGGCGGCTCGATGCACATCGCCGACGTGAGCCAGGGCAATCTCGGCGCCAACGGCATCGTCGGCGGCGGCCTGCCGATCGCGGTCGGCGCGGCGCTGGCGATGCGGCAGCAGAGACGCGACGACGTCGTGGTCTGCTTCTTCGGCGACGGCGCCTCCAACGAAGGCGCCTTCCACGAGGCGCTGAACATGGCCGCCCTGTGGAAGCTGCCGGTGGTGTTCGTGTGCGAGAACAACCGCTACGGCATGTCGACCTCGACCGAGCGCTCGATGTCGGTGGCCAACGTCGCCGATCGAGGCGCCGCCTACAACATTCCCGCCCGCATCGTCGACGGCAACCGCTTCGCCGACGTGGCCGCGGCCGCCTTCGAGGCGGTCGAGCGCGGACGCGGCGGCGGCGGACCGTCGCTGATCGAGAGCAAGACCTATCGCATCCGCGGCCACTCGCGGAGCGATCGCAACCGCTACCGCAGCAAGGACGAGATCGAGGAGTGGTCGCAGCGCGATCCGATCATCCAGTTCGAGTCCGAGCTCACCGGCCTCGACATCCTGACGGCCGAGGACCTGACCTCGATCCGCCGGCAGGTCGAGACGGAGATCGCCGAGGGCATCGCGTTCGCCCAGGCGAGCCCGTCTCCGCCGGTCGCGGACCTGCTCCGCGACGTCTACTCGGAGCTGCCGTGATGGACCAGCCGGCGCGCGAACTCACCTACGCGCAGGCGCTGCAGGAAGCGATGGCGCAGGCGATGGAGGCCGACGACCGCGTGTTCCTGATGGGCGAGGATATCGGCGTCTATGGCGGCGCGTTCCAGGTCACCGGCGACCTGATCGAGCGCTTCGGCGAGCACCGCGTCATCGACACGCCGATCGCCGAGCTCGGTGCGGCCGGCGTCGCCGTCGGCGCCGCCCTGTGCGGCAGCCGGCCGGTCCTCGAGTTCCAGTTCTCCGACTTCGCGACGCTGGCGATGGAGCAGATCGTCAACCAGGCCGCCAAGATCCGCTACATGCTCGGCGGCGCCGTGTCGGTGCCGCTGGTCATGCGCTTCCCGGCCGGTTCGGGCACCGGTGCCGCGGCCCAGCACAGCCAGAGCCTGGAGGCGTGGTTCGCGCACGTGCCGGGACTCAAGGTGATACAGCCTTCGACGCCGCACGACGCGAAGGGAATGCTGCTCAGCGCGATCGACGACCTGAACCCCGTGATGATCTTCGAGCACAAGCTGCTGTACAAGATGAAGGGTCACGTGCCGGCGGAACCCTACCGCGTGCCGATCGGCCGCGCCGCGACGCCACGGCGCGGACACGACCTGACGATCGTCGCCAGCGCGATCATGGTGCATCGCGCGCTGGAGGCAGCTGCGATCCTCGCGGGCGAGGGCATCGAGTGCGAGGTCATCGACCTGCGCAGCCTGCGGCCGCTCGACCGCGACGCGATCATCGAGAGCGTCTCGCGCACGACGCGCCTGCTCTGCGTCTACGAAGGGGTCAAGACGCTCGGCATCGGCACCGAGATCAGCGCCATGATCGCCGAGAGCGAGGCGTTCGACCGCCTCGACGCGCCGATCGGTCGGCTCGGCGGTGCCGAGTGCCCGCTGCCCTACAACCCGGAGATGGAGAAGGCGGCGGTGCCGCAGGTGCACGACATCGTCGAGAAGGCGCGCGCGCTGGTGCGCGGCAGGGACTGAGCCATGGCGGTCGAGATCATCTTCCCGCGCGTCGACATGGACATGACCTCGGGTCGCGTCAGCCGCTGGCTGGTCGAGGAGGGCAGCGCGGTGGGCAAGGGGGACCCGCTGTTCGAGATCGAGACCGACAAGGCGGCGATGGAGATCGACGCGCCGGCGAGCGGCGTGCTGCGCGGGATCAGGAGTGCCGATGGTCAGGAGGTCCCGGTAGGCGCTGCGGTCGGCTGGATCGTGGCCGACGGCGAGGCTTGGGAGGGGGTGCCTGCTGCGGCCCCCGATGCCCTGGCGACGTCGTCGGCGCCTGCGCCGCGATCGATCGATCCGCAGCGGGAAGATGCGCCGCTGCGTGCGACGCCTCTGGCTCGGCGCGAGGCGCAGCGCCGCAGGATCGATCTCGCCGGCGTGCCGGGCTCCGGGCCGCGTGGACGCATCATCGTCGGCGACCTGCCAGCCGGCCCGGCGCCGCCTGCCGTCGACGCCGGGAACCGAACGGCGCCGGCGGCGGCAGACCCGACGAACAGCGTGGGTCGGGGGACGTACCGGCGTTGGCTGGGCATGAAGCAGGGCACGCCGGTCGTGTTCCTGCACGGCTTCGGCAGTGACCAGACGAGCTGGCGCGGCGTCTGGAGCGGTCTCGAGGGACGCATCGCATCCTGGCGATCGATCTGCCCGGCCACGGACGTTCGGAGGCACCTGGCGAGGCGTCGTTCCACGGCCTCGTCGACGCCGTGCAGGCCGTGCTCGACGAAGAAGGCGTATCCCGCGTCCACTTGGTCGGCCACTCGCTGGGCGGCGCCATCGCCCTCGGCCTGGTCGAGGCGGGCGCCGCCGACATCCGCTCGCTGTGCCTGGTGGCACCCGTCGGTCTCGGCGCGGAGATCGACGGCGCGTTCCTGTCCGGGCTGACGCGAGCGGAGCGGGAAGACAGCCTGGCACCCTGGCTCCGGCGCCTGTTCGCCGACCCCGGCATGGTCACGCCGGCCTTGGTGAAGGCGACGCTGCGAAGCCGAAGCGCCACGTCGAGGCTGTTCCAGGCGGCGCTGCGCGACGCGGTCTTCGCCGACGGCACGCAGACCGTCATGCTCCGCCACGTGCTCGAGCGGCTCACGGTGCCGACGAAGATCATCTGGGGCCTGCGGGACGCGATCATCCCGGCACGCCACGCGAGGCGCCTGCCCGGAGCGGTGGCGCTGCATACCTTGTCCGGCGGACATATGCCGCAGCTGGAAGAGCCGCGATCGGTGACCGCGCTGATCGCCGAGGTGACGCGCAGCGCCGTGGGCGAGGGGTGACGCGGTCGAACGATGTGGCGGGCGACGTTGCCGGCTGCTGAGGGCAGGGCCGCCTGGGGCAGCGGCTACCTGGGTGGGCGCGACGTGGTCAGGGCGAGGCCGATCCGTGATCTGTGCCCGACAGGACGGTGATGAGCTGCGCCTTCACCGTCTCGGCCCGGTGGTTCTCCACCTGGCAGGTTCCTGCCGCCTGGTGGCCGCCGCCGCCATAGCTCAGGCAGACCGCGCCGACATCGACCGATGATCCGCGATCGAGGATCGACTTGCCGATCGCGAACACCGTGTTCTGCTTCCTGAGGCCCCACATGACGTGGGCGGAGATGTTGCACTCGGGATGGAGCGCGTAGATGGTGAAGCGGTTGCCCCCGTAGATCACCTCCTCGTCGCGCAGGTCGAGGAGCGCCAGCTTGCCGTGCACCGCCGTGCAGCGTCGGATCTGTGCCGCGAAGCTCTCGCGGTGGGCCATGTAGAGCTCGACCCGCTCCCTCACGTCCGGCAGCGACAGCACTTCCTCGATCGTGGAGTCTCGGCAGCGCTCGCTGCATCATGAGGTCGTAGTTGGAGATGCGGAAGTCGCGGAACCGGCCCAGGCCGGTGCGGCTGTCCATGAGGAAGTTGAGCAGCACCCAGCCCTGCGGGTCGAGGATCTCGTCGCGCGTGAAGCGCGCGGAATCGGCCTGATCGACCGCCGCCATCAGTTGCGGGCTGACGCGCGGGAAGGCGCCGGCGCCGCCGTAATAGTTGTAGACGACGCGGGCGGCGGAGGGCGCGGCCGGATCGATCACGTGGTTGGCGTAGCTGCGGTCGCCCCGGCGCGAGATCTCGCTGGCATGGTGGTCGAAGGCGAGGTGGCAGCCCTCGACGTAGGGCAGGTTCGTCACGACGTCGCGGGCGGTGATCGGCACGATGCCGTCCTGCATGTCCTTCGGGTGGACGAACTTGATCTCGTCGATCAGGTCGAGCTCGCGGAGCAGCATGCCGCAGACGAGGCCGTCGAAGTCGCTGCGGGTGACGAGCCGATGCTTCTGGGATGCCATGACCGTTCCACGCCTTTCGTTCGGGGGCGAGGATAGCCGTGGAACTCCTAAGATTATGTTACGAGGGGGCTGCCGGCCACGCCCTGACCGGCCGGCGGCTGAAGCCGCGACAGTCGCCGCTGTGCTGCCAGCAGCGCCACGATCGTCACCAGGGCGGTGAAGCCCAGGTACAGGCCCGGACTGCGCGGATCCCCCGTCGTCGCCATCAGCCAGGTGTTGATGAACGGCGCGAACCCCCCGAACATCGCGATGCCCAGCGCGTATCCCACCGACAGGCCGACGCCGCGCCGGCGGACCGGAAACACCAGGCCCATGAAGCCGGTCAGCGGCGCGTTGTACAGCAGCCCGATCAGGGTGAGGCCGATCGGCAGCAGGAACAGCATCACCGGGCTCGGCCACAGCGAGAGCAGCATGAAGGCCGGATATCCGGCAGCCAGCACGGCGGCGCAGGAGAGCAGCATCATGAGACCTCGGTGCGACCTGTCGAAGCGTTCGGCGATGCGAAGCCGCAGCGGCGTCATCGCCAGCGTCACCACGTAGACCAGGAATATCGTTCCCAGCGCCGATCCGGCGGTCATGTGCAGCTGCGTCACGGCGTAGGTCGGCAGGTACACGACCAGGTAGGTCTGTGCGGTCCCGATCGCCACCATGCCGGCGGCGATGGCGACGCCGCTCGGCGTCCCTGCCTCGGCCAGACCCTCCCGCTGCTTCTGCGACAGGAAGGTGGGGGCTTCCAGCAGGCGGCGACGCAGCAGCAGCGCGATCGGTCCGGCCAGCACGCCGACGGCGAAGGCGATCCGGAACGCCGAGAGGTGTAAGGGCGACAGGGCGGGATCGTCGCTGAGCAGCCATGCCACGCCGGAGGCCAGCAGGCTCGCGACGTACTGGCTGGTTCCCTGCCAGCTCGCCGCGCGCGTCTCGTCGCCCGCAGAGTGTTCCATCATCAGGGCGGTCGAACTGCCGAACTCGCCGCCCAGCGCGAAGCCCTGGACCAGCCGCGCCGCCAGGATCCCCAGCGGCGCGCTGATCCCGATCGCGGCACGGCCCGGCATCAGCGTGATCATGGCGCCGGCCAGCGTCATCAGCTGCACCGACAAGGTCATGCAGGCGACGCGTCCTCTGCGGTCCGCGTAGGCGCCGAGGATCAAGGCGCCGACGGGTCTGGCGAGGAAAGAGACGCCGAACGTCCCGAAGGTCAGCAGCAGCCGGGTGGTGGCGTCGCGACCGGGGAAGAAGGTCGCGGCGATCGAGGGGGCGAAGAAGCCGTAGATGATGAAGTCATAGAATTCCAGCGCGTTGCCGATCGAGGCGCCGACGATCATGTGCGCGCGCCGGACCGGTGGCACCGGGCGCCGTCCGGATGCCGGCGTCGAGGAGGCGGCAGGCCTGTCAGCTTCGGTCTCGGACGACGGCATCGCTGGGTCTCCACGCGTCTCGACGCTCACGAAGCAGGTCTCGTGCCAGGTGCGCGCCGCCGGCAGGTGCACCGCCGCGACGCCGCGCCTCGAGATCAGCATCGCTGCGCCCGGCATGAGACATCTTATGCGGACCGGCCGGTCGCGCTAGACAGGCCGTCCCCGATCGCGAGGCACCATGCGCCGGATCCCCTGCTAGATGGCAGATCAACCGGAGCTTGCCCCGGCGCATCAGGAGAGCCTGCGTCGCGAGCTGCGGTTGGTGCTCACCGGGCTGATGCTGGCACTCACGCTCGCGGCCCTCGACCAGAACATCGTCGCCACCGCGCTGCCGCGCATCACCGGCGATCTCGGCGGCCTGCAGCACCTCTCCTGGGTCGTCACGGCGTTCGTGGTGGCCAGCACCGTGTCCGCACCGCTCTACGGCAGGCTGAGCGACCTCTATGGACGCAAGCCCGCCTTCACGGTGTCCATCCTGGTGTTCCTGCTCGGCTCGATGCTGTGCGGTCTGGCCGGCGGCATGGTGGAGTTGATCGTCTTCCGCGCCGTGCAGGGCCTCGGCGCCGGCGGTCTGATCGTGCTGGCGCAGACGGTGATCGGCGACCTAGTGTCGCCGCGCGAGCGAGGCCGCTATCAGGGGCTGTTCGCGGCGGTGTTCGCGGCCTGCTCGGTGGCCGGGCCGCTTCTGGGCGGCTTCATCACGCAGTACGCGTCCTGGCGCTGGATCTTCTACGTCAACCTGCCGGTCGGCGCCGCGGCACTGGGGCTGATCGCCGTCGGGCTCAGGTCGCGTCCGCCCGGGCCTGCGCCACGGCTGGACCTGCTCGGCGCAGCCCTGCTGGTGGCGGGTACATGCTGCCTGTTGCTGGTGCTCAGCTGGGGCGGCAACGCCTATGCCTGGTCGTCGGTGACGATCCTGGGCCTGACGCTGGCCGCGTTCGCCGCCTTCACCGTGCTGGCGCTGGTGGAGCGGCGGGCGGCGCGGCCGATCCTGCCGCCCGACCTGTTCGGCAACCGGGTGTTCGTCATCGCCGCGGCAGCGATCGCACTCGCCGCCATGGCGCTCTTCGCCGCCGTCGTGTTCCTGCCCCTGATGTTCCAGCTCCTGATGGCGGCGAGTCCGGCACGCGCCGGCCTGATGATCGCGCCGATGATGGGGGGCGTGATCGTCGCCTCCTTCACCGGCGGCCGGATGGTATCGCGCACCGGGCGCTACAAGCTGTTTCCCGTGCTCGGGCTCTGCGCCGCCACGCTCTCCTACGCAGCGCTGACCTGGGCGGTGCGTGCCGGCACCGGCGCGCTGCCGATCGAGGCCGTGCTGGTGGTCATGGGACTGGGTATCGGCTTCGTCATGCCGATCCTGACCACGGCGATCCAGAACGCGGTCCGGCATGACGAGCTGGGCGGTGCCACCGCGACGGCCGCGTTCTTCCGCTCGCTCGGCGGCGCGCTCGGCGTGGCGCTCGCCGGCGCCGTCCTCGGCGCGCGGCTGCGGGATCTGCCGACGGGACTGCAGATGCCCCCCGGTGGTGTGGCAGGGATCATCGGCCTGCCGGTGGCCCAGCGCGCGGTGATGCTCGAGGCCTATCGCGCCGGGCTGTCGAACGCTTTCGCCGCGGGGGCGGTGATCGCGGCGCTGGGTTTCCTGACGGTGCTGTTCCTGCCGGAACGGCCGCTGCGGGCGGCGCCGCGCGACGAGGCACGATGAGGTGCTGCACCACGTCGCGAGGCTGAACTGCCCGCCCGATCCGGCGGGCGGGCGCCCCGCGGCTATCGCTCCGTCGGCAGCGGGAGGTTGCGCCGTGCCGCGCCGATCTCGCGTGTTCGGCCGCCCTCTTCCATGAACCCCGCGAGATGCGGCATGCGATCGAGCTGCAGCCGGTGCAGGGCGTGCGTCGCGGCCACCAGCGTGCCGCGGCGCCCCAGCCGCGCATCGCCGATCTCGATCAGCCGGAGGTTCGGCCACGCCTTCTCGCGAAGCGCATGCACCGTGCGCAGGATCGTCTCCGCCGGCTGCTCCGGCATTGCCTGGGCCAGGATCAACGCCATCGAGGCGGTCGAGCGCGAGATGCCGGCGTGGCAATGCACGAGGAGATGCGCGGCGACGGGACGCTCGTTCTGCAGGTCTCGCCCGAACCTCAGCATGGCGTCGACATGCTCCGGCTGCGGCGCGATCTGGCCGGCCGTCGGCTCGATGATGTCGTGGAAGCGCAGCTCAAGCTTGGCGTGCTCGCCGTACGTGCCGAAGGCTTCCGGGACGGGATAGTCGGGATCGAGGATCGACAGCACGTGGCTCGCCCTGGTGCTGCAGTGCCCGTCCAGTTCCTCGATGCCGCAGACGGTGATGCCGAACCGGGGAGCCGCGCTGTCCATCGATCTGGATCTCTCATCATGCACGGCGCCGCCGGGCCTCCGCCGATGCCCGCACGGCGTCGGCGGAGGCGATGTTCAGGCGCGGCCGTGGGAGACGCGCGACCGACGTGCCAGCGAGTCGACGATGACCGCGATCGCGAGCACGCCGCCGGTGATCATGTAGCGAAGCGACGAGGACAGATCGAGCAGCGTCAGGCCGCTCGCGATCGACTCGATGACGATGATGCCGAGCAACGCCGAGTACGCGCTGCCGCGGCCGCCGAACAGGCTGGTGCCGCCGATCACGGCCGCCGCGATGGCGTCGAGATTGACGTCGCCGGTGCCCGCCTGCTGGCTCGCCGAGGCGAGCCGCGCCGAGGCGAGCACGCCGCCGATCGCCGCCAGCA
>CAXTNB010000054.1:10834-11205 GCA_964245385.1 uncultured Acetobacteraceae bacterium
GCACGTTGATACCTGAACGGCGTGCCGCCTCGCGGTTGCCGCCGACCGCGGTGATCCAGCGCCCCCACTTGGTCCGCGTCAGCGCGTAGTCCAGCGCCACCACCAGGCCGACGAAGAGGCCGAACATCCACGGCACGCCACGGTCCTGGTTGAGGTAGAAGACGATCAGCTCGAGCACGACCGTGAGCACCACCGCCCGCAGCAGCAGCGCGTTGAGCGACTTCGAGGACAGGCCGGCCCCGCGGCGCCGCGCGGCGATGCGATAGCCGGTCGCGAACGTCGCGACGCCCGGGATCACCGCGATGACGTAGGCGAGGATGCGCGGGATGAACAGCGACTGGCCGAAATTCACCATGGCCGAACCGTAGGGA
>CAXTNB010000055.1:0-1846 GCA_964245385.1 uncultured Acetobacteraceae bacterium
CTGAAGTACAGCAAGACCAACCAGGACTTCTTCGACGCGATGAACACCTGACGGCTGCAGCGCGAGCGAGGGGGTCCTGCTCCCCGCGCGGCGGTCAGTCCGGGATCAGCACTGTGCTGCCGGTGGTGGCACGGCTCTCCAGCGCGCGATGGGCGTCCGCGGCACGGCTCAGGGAGAAGCGCTGCCCGACCTGGATCGTGACCGCAGCGCTCGCGACCATCTCGAACAGCTCGGCGGCGGCGGCTTCCAGGGCCTCGCGCTTGGCGATGAAGGTCATCAGGGTCGGCCGCGTCAGGTAGAGGCTGCCCCGCGCGGAGAGCAGGCTGAGATTGACCCCCTGCACCTCCCCGGACGCGTTGCCGTACGAGACCATCAGGCCGCGCGGCGCCAGGCTGTCCAGGCTGGCCATGAAGCTCTCCCTGCCGACGCTGTCATAGACCACCGGCACCATCGCGCCGTCGGTCAGGCGCTTCACCTGGGCCGGAAGATCGGTCAGGCCGACGATGGTGTGAGCGGCACCATTGGCACGCGCCAGCTCGGCCTTGGCCTCGGTCGAGACGACGCCGATCACGGTGGCCCCGATATGGCGCGCCCACTGGCAGAGCAGCAGGCCGACGCCGCCGGCCGCGGCGTGCACCAGGATGGTCTCTCCCGCCTGCAGCGGTCGCACCTGACGCAGCAGCGCCTGCACCGTCAGCCCGCGCAGCATCATGCCGGCGGCGGTCACGCTGTCGATCGAGTCCGGCAGCTTGATCAGGCGATCCGCCGCCACCACCCGCCGTCCGGCGTACCCGCCCATCGAGGAGCTGTACGCGACCCGGTCTCCGACGCACAGGCCTCCGACCTGCGCGCCGACCGTCTCGACCACGCCCGCGCCCTCCATCCCCAGCACCGCCGGGAAGCCGGGCAACTTGTAGATGCCGGTGCGATAATAGATGTCGATGAAGTTGACGCCGATCGCCTCCTGCCGGATCAGGACCTCGTTGCCTGCCGGCTCCGGGATCGGCACGTCCTCCCAGCTGAGGACATCCGGGCCACCATACCCGTTGATCCGGATCGCCTTCGACATCACTGGTTTCCTTCGTGGTCGAGCAGGAACCGCTTGACGGCCACCCCCTCGTGGCCGGTGAAGCCGCCGATCCCGCTGCGGGCGACGACGCGGTGGCACGGGATCAGGATCGGCAGCGGATTGTAGCTGTTGGCCTGCCCGACCGCGCGGGCGCATCCGCCAACTTCGCCAGCGACCTCGCCGTAGGTGCGCGTGCTGCCGAACGGGATATGCCGCAGCGCCGCCCAAACCTTCAGCCGGAACGCGGTGCCGGTGGGCGCCAGAGGCAGATCGAACGCCTCCAGCTGCCGATCGAAGTAGGCGTGCAGCTGCTCGCGGGCACGTCGAAGCAGCGCGGTCTGTTCCTGGGCGCAGCCCCAGCCCCAATCGAGCGCCACCAGCCCTTCATCCTCCTGGGCGATGGTCAATGCCCCGAGCGGGCTGTGCAGAGATAGTTGTGGCACTCCGGGCTCCGATGCTGCACCCATCGCACGGCACAAGACGTCGGGTGTCAAGAACGGGGTCGGGCTGGTTCCGGGGCAGCTCGACCGGAGGCGGATGGGGATGGACGCGACGGAACGCACGATCTTCGCCCTGGCGACCGGCGCCGGGCGGGCGGCGATCGCGATCATGCGCATCAGCGGGCCGGACTGCGAGACGATCCTCGATCGCCTCTGTCGCGGCACCAGGCCCGGGCCGCGGAGGGCGGCGTTGCGCAGCCTGTGGTGGTCGGACGACCTGCTCGACCGCGCGCTGGTGCTGTGGTTCCCGGGACCGAACAGCTACACCGGGGAGGAC
>CAXTNB010000055.1:1856-3525 GCA_964245385.1 uncultured Acetobacteraceae bacterium
GAGCTTCATCTCCATGCAGGACCTGCGGTGATCGAGGCGGTCGCCGATGCCCTGGTCTCGCTCGGCGCTCGTCCCGCCGAACCGGGAGAATTCACCCGGCGCGCCTTCGCGCGTGGTCGTCTCGACCTGCTGGAAGCGGAGGGCGTGGCCGACCTCGTCGATGCCGAGACCCAGTCGCAGCGGCGCCAGGCCCTGCGGCAGACCGAAGGAGCGCTGAGCACCCTGTATCAGGACTGGGCGCATCGCCTGCGCTGCGTCCTCGCCCAGCAGGAAGCGCTGATCGACTTTCCGGACGAGGACCTCCCGGCGGAAGTCGAGGACCGTCTGCGGCGCGAACTGGCCGCGCTGATGTCGGAGATGGAGGCGCATCTGGCTGATGGAGGCCCCGGCGAGCGGCTGCGCCGCGGCCTGATCTTCGCGGTGGTGGGAGCGCCCAACGTCGGCAAATCCAGCCTGGTGAACGTGCTGGCGCAACGCGAGGCGGCGATCGTGTCACCCACGCCAGGGACCACGCGCGATGCGCTCGAGATACGGATCGTGCTGGGCGACGTCCCCGTCACGCTGGTCGATACCGCGGGCCTGCGCGAGACCGACGATGCGATCGAGGCGGAGGGCATTAGGCGGGCGCGACATCATGCCGAGCAGGCGGACCTCGTCCTGCGGGTGGTGGATCCATGGTGCGGGACACCCGCAGGCGACGGCGGCCATCTGGTCGGCTGCAACAAGATCGATCAGGCGCAGGCGCCGGCCGGGACCATCGGCGTCAGCGCCGTCACCGGTGAGGGGCTCACGCAACTGATCGACATCCTGTCGCGGCAGGCGCGTAGGCTCACCGCGCACGGCGGATCCGTCCCCCTGACCCGGGCGCGGCATCGCGCCGGCATCGTCGAGGCGGCCGCATGTCTGGCCGCGGCCGCGAGCACGCCCTGGCCGGAACTGCGCGGCGAGGAACTGCGGCTCGCGATGCGGGCTCTGGGCGGACTGACCGGCGCCGTCGGGGTGGAAGACCTGCTAGACACCGTGTTCGGACAGTTCTGCATCGGCAAGTGAGACGAGGCGCGTGATCGAGATGACCAGCCTGCATGACGTGATCGTCATCGGTGGAGGCCATGCCGGCTGCGAGGCGGCGGCGGCGTCCGCCCGGTGCGGCGCGACGACCCTGCTGCTTACCCACGACCTGGACACGATCGGCGTGATGTCGTGCAACCCCGCGATCGGCGGCATCGGCAAGGGTCATCTCGTCCGCGAGATCGACGCCCTCGACGGGCTGATGGGCCGCGCCGCCGATCGCGCCGGGATCCATTTCAAGCTGCTGAACCGCTCCAAGGGTCCGGCGGTGCAGGGACCGCGTGCCCAGGCGGACCGCTCGCTGTATCGCGCCGCGATCCGGTCGCTGCTGACGGAGACGAGCGGCCTCGCCCTCGCGCGAGGCGCGGTCGATGATCTCATGGTCGATGCAGAGGGACGGGTCTGCGGCGTCGTCTGCAGCGACGGGCGGCAGATATCGGCCGGCGCGGTGGTGCTGACGGCGGGGACCTTCCTGCGCGGCACCATCCACGTCGGACGGCGGAGCCAGCCGGCCGGACGCGTCGGCGAGATGCCGGCGATCCGCCTCGGGGCTCGTCTGCAGGCGCTCGGGCTGCCGATGGGGCGACTGAAGACCGGCCCG
>CAXTNB010000055.1:3535-9988 GCA_964245385.1 uncultured Acetobacteraceae bacterium
GGCACGCCGCCGCGGCTCGCGCGCGACAGCATCGACTGGCACGGCCTGGCGGAGGATCGCGGCGACCTCGTGCCGGAGCCGTTCAGCCGCCTCACCCACCGGATCGATACGCCGCAGCTGTCATGCCGGATCACCGCGACCGGAGCGCGGACGCATCAGGTGATTCGCGAGAACCTGCAGCTTTCCGCCGTCTATGGCGGCTCGATCGCCGGCCGCGGGCCGCGCTACTGCCCGTCGATCGAGGACAAAGTGGTGCGGTTCTCCGATCGCTCCAGCCACCAGATCTTCCTGGAGCCGGAAGCCTTGCCCGGCAACCCGGGCGGCGACCTCGTCTATCCGAACGGCATCTCCACCAGCCTCCCCGAAGATGTGCAGGCGCATCTGATCGCCACCATCCCCGGCCTGGAGCAGGCACGCATCGTCCGTCCCGGCTACGCGGTCGAGTACGACTACGTCGACCCGCGCGCGCTGTTGCCGACGCTGGAGCTTCGGGCGTTGCCGCGCCTGTTCCTCGCCGGGCAGATCAACGGCACCACCGGCTACGAGGAGGCCGCAGCGCAGGGCATCCTCGCCGGCATCAACGCGGCGCGGCTCGCCGGCGGCGGCACTCCTGTCACCGTGGAGCGCGGCGCCGGTTACATCGGGGTGATGATCGACGACCTGACGACGCAGGGCGTGACCGAGCCGTACCGCATGTTCACCTCGCGGGCGGAATTCCGCCTGAGCCTGCGTGCGGACAACGCCGACCTCCGCCTCACGCCGCTGGGGACACGATGGGGCTGTGTCGGCGCCTCACGCGGCCGACTGTTCGCGGCCGACGAGGCCTTGATCGCGTCGGCGATGCGGCGTGCGGAGCAGCAGAGCTTCTCGTCGGCGACCTTGCGACAGCACGGCATCGCCTCGACGGCGGATGGTCGCCGTCGGTCGCTGATCGAGGTTCTCGCCGGAGGCGCTGAGGTCGAGGCGCTCGCCGTGCTCTGCCCCTGGTTGCTCGATCTGCCGGCCAGGGTTCGCCGCCACCTGGCGACCGAGGCACGCTACAGCGGCTACCTCGGCCGTCAGGCACGCGAGATCCGGCAGCTCGCCAGCGAGAGCGCCATCACGCTGCCGCGAGATCTCGACTATGCGGCGATCGGTGGCCTCAGCACCGAGATGCGCGAGCGTCTCTCGGCCGTGCGACCCGCCAGCTTCAGCGCAGCGCAGCGGATAGCCGGCATCACACCCTCCGCCCTGATGGCCCTCCTGGTTCACGTCCGCGCGCAGCCTGTGGATAGTTTCACGTGAAACATGTGGCGGAAGAGGCGCTCGCCGCTCTTCCTGCGCAGATCCTGCCGCGACTGGAGCGCTTCGCCAGCCTGCTGACGCGCTGGAACCGGCGCATCAACCTGATCTCCGCGGGCGACCTGACGAAGCTCTGGCCGCGCCATATCTGCGACAGCCTGCAGCTGGCGACGCATGTTCCGGCAGATGCCGCCATCATCGACCTCGGTTCCGGCGCCGGCTTCCCGGGTCTGATCCTCGCGATCCGCACCGGCAACCCGGTGACCCTGATCGAGGCGGACACGCGCAAGGCGGCCTTCCTGCGCGAAGCCGCCCGTGAGACCGAAGCGCGCGTGACCATCCTGAATGCCCGCATCGAGGACGCAACCCCGCCCGCGGTGCCGATCGTCACCGCGAGGGCGCTGGCACCGCTGCCGAAGCTGCTGCACTGGGCGGCGCCGCTGCTGCTGCCATCGGGATCCTGCCTGTTCCTGAAGGGCAAGTCGGTCGAGGATGAATTGACCGAAGCCGGGGCGAGATGGCACATGACGATCAAGCGAACGCCGAGCCGGACTGATCCGGACGGGGTGATCCTCGCTTTGAGCCACATCCGGCGGATCGGAGTGCATGCGGGCTCGCCGGACGCCTGATCAAGAGGGCATCATTCCGAACATCATCGCCATCGCTAACCAGAAAGGCGGCGTGGGCAAGACGACGACGGCAATCAACCTCGCAACGTCGCTCGCCAGCACCGGCCAGCGGGTGTTGCTGATCGACCTCGATCCGCAGGGCAACGCGTCGACGGGCCTCGGCATCGAGTACGGCGCGCGCCGCGCCGGCAGCTACGCGCTGCTGGCGGAGAACCAGCCGCTCGATCAGCTGGTCCGGGAGACGATGATCCCGGGCTTGTCCCTGCTGCCCGCGGATACCGATCTGGCGGGCGCGGAGATCGAACTCGTCACGTACGACCGACGCGAGTTCCTGTTGCAGCACGCCCTGGCCGCCGACGAGGACGCGGCACTACCCTACGACATGGTGCTGCTCGACTGCCCACCCAGCCTCGGCCTGCTGACGTTGAACGCTCTGGTCGCGGCAGAGGCGGTACTGGTGCCCTTGCAGTGCGAGTTCTTCGCGCTGGAAGGGGTCAGCCACCTGGTGCGCACGATCGACCGTGTCCGGCGTGCCTTCAACCCGACCTTGCAGCTGCAGGGCCTGGTGCTGACGATGTTTGATAGGCGCAACAATCTCTCGGAGCTGGTCGCCGAGGACGCGCGCGGCTTCTTCGGCGAGCAGGTGTTCGAGACGATGATCCCGCGCAACATTCGCATCTCCGAAGCGCAGAGCCATGGCAAGCCCGCCCTGCTCTACGATCCCCGTTCCAGCGGATCGATCGCCTACGTGAAACTGGCGGAGGAACTCGTCGACCGCCTGCGACGCCGCACCGGCGGGAAATCGAGCGCATGACGAAGAAGGAGCCACCGCCCTCGCGGCTGGGACGTGGTCTCGCGGCGCTGCTGGGCGAGGCGCCGCCCGCCCTGGGCAAGCAGAACCGCGAGGCCGCGACGGCGATCCACAGCCTGCCGATCGAGGCGCTCGAGGCCGGGCCGTTCCAGCCGAGACGCGCGATGCAGCCGGAGGCGCTGGCCGAACTGGCCGCGTCGATCCGCACGCGCGGGATCCTGCAGCCGATCCTGGCACGCCCGCATCCGCAGCGCAGCGGCATCTATCAGATCATCGCCGGAGAACGTCGCTGGCGTGCGGCGCAACAGGCCGGGCTGCACGACGTGCCGGTGCACGTGCGTCATCTCGACGACGGCGACGCGATGGCCGCGGCACTGGTCGAGAACCTGCAGCGCGAGGACCTCGATCCGATCGAGGAGGCGGAAGGCCTGCAGCGCCTGATCGCCGATTTCGGCCTCTCGCACGATGAACTCGCCGGCGCGATCGGAAAGTCGCGCAGTCACGTGACCAACACGGTGCGCCTGCTGCAGCTTCCTGCGACGGTGCGCAAGGAGGTGCAGAACGGTGCACTCAGCGCCGGTCACGCCAGGGCGCTGCTCGGCCATCCTGATCCCGGCAGAGCCGCCCTGGCGGTGATCGCGCAGCGCCTGACGGTGCGTCAGACCGAGGCTCTGGCGCAGCAGCACGCGGCCAGTGTCGGCCTCGCACCAGCCTCCACGCGATCGAAGTCGGACGGCGCTGCGCGCAAGGATCCCGAGATCGCGGCCCTGGAGCGCAGCCTGCGGGACCGGCTGGGCTTGCGTATCCAGGTGCTGTTCGACGGCAGAGGCGGCAGCCTGCGCATCCACTACGACAATCTCGATCAGCTCGACGGCGTGCTGGCCCTGCTCAACGGTTGAGGCGATGCGCAATGCGCCCTTGCGCTCGGCACAGGCCTGCCCTACTTCCGCTGCGTCCGGCCCACTGCTATAGGCCGGCACCCGCGACACGCCGTGGGCGCATAGCTCAGTTGGTAGAGCAGCTGACTCTTAATCAGCGGGTCGTAGGTTCGAACCCTACTGCGCCCACCACGGCCTTTCGAGGATCGGGATCCTTCCCGGATCCTCCTCCGGACGCCATCCGGCCTCATCATCAGCCCCTTGTTGGCGCCCTGGCCGGACCGTGGCGACTACGCGGGACAAGGGTTGCCGGGATGTCCTGCATTCCGGACGCATTCCTGCTTCCGTTGTCGGTGAGAACGACGCTTCCTGCGGCAGGGGCGAGGTAGGTCGGGCGTCCCTCGGCATCCGTCCTGATGATGTCGGACCCGTCGCCGATCCCGCCTTCTGTGGCGTCCCACCGGCTTCGCCGGGCTTCAAACTGATGGTCAGGCCCGACTACCCGGATCCGGCGTCGGCCGAAAAATGACGAGCTCGCGACGGCACGCGCAACCTGCCTGCCAGGCCTGTCGCGACGTTTCCCCCGCCCATGAAGCAGCCACCCTGGATGCGCACATCCAGCACTCCCAGCCTCAGCCGCCCGAGCCGGACGGCCCGGGCCTGGCGAACACCTCGGACAGGAAGTGCAGGAGATCCTGATCCGAGCGCACGGTCGTCGCCTCGTTCCGGCCGATCGGATACGGGCGGCTGCCGGTGCATAGGCCGAGCACGACGCCACGCAGGAACGGGTTGCCCATGCCGACGCCGGACGCCGCCTCATGGACGATGCCGAAGCGGTCGACCCGGAAGCGGCAGTCGGCGAGGTGGCGGCCGATCAGCTGCGGCTGCAGCTCGCCGTCCCACTGATGCACCGCGTGCCGGTAGCTGACGACGGTGACCGCGCTGCCGCCACCGCGCAGGTCGGCCGCAACCTGCGCACAGCGATCGGGACGGATCAGCTGGTCCTGTCCGCCATACAGCATCAGCAGCGGCGCCCCCGTGGTCCGGCTGTCGTCGAAGCGGGCGACGCAGGGCGCGTAGAAGGCCACGTGGGCCGCGAAGTGCTGCCCGTCCGGCGCCAGGCGGCGGGCGATCGTGTCGTAGAGGGCGTAGGTGGCCGCCATGCCGCCATAGGAGAAGCCCACCAGCGCGACGTGCCCGGCCTCGATCTCGGGCCGCGCCGACAGCACCCGGAGCCCGGCATAGGCATCGGCGTCGAACATCGTCTCGGTGATGTGCAGGGCACGGCCGACGAAGGAGGTCGCGAGGTCGGCACGCGAGGCATAGGTTTCCACCACCAGCACGGCCACGCCGGCCTCGGCCAGCGGCAGGCCATAGCGATAGCCGCGCTCCTCGGTGTTCCCGATCGAGCCGTGCAGCAGCACCACCGCCGGCACCTTGTGCTGCGGCGACGCACCCGGCGGCAGGTAGAGCAGGGCCCGCACCACCCGACGCCTTGCGTGTCCGATGTCGGACGGCATGAACGGGTCGCTGCTCGGCAGCTCGATCTCGGTCGGAACCACGTCGTGGACCGCGTCCGGATCGGGCCAGACCGTGAAGCGGTCGCCGGCCAGACCGGGCGACGCGGCGGCGACCAGCCAGAGGACCAGCAGGACACGCCGACCTGTGCCCATCTCAGGCGCTGTCCGACGGCCGACGCGGTCCTGCGGTCAGCCGCCGTTCCTGGGCGCCAGCGCCAGCGTCGCCTCGCGGTCCGGTCCGAGCCAGTCCGGGTTGTGTGCGGTGCCGTCGAAGTGCGCGGTGGTCTTGAACAGCTCGTAACGGCCGTCGCGCCCCTCCTCGCTCGTGGCGTCGGTGATCCGCGCCTCCTGCGCTGGCGACATCGGCCGGAAGCTCCTGGCCGCCTCGAACGCCTGGTCGAGCACCGCCTCGTTGTCGATCCCGGTGACCACCACGGAGGTCGGCCGGTTCAGCGCGTAGTGCAGGCAGTCGATCGGGGCCACCTTGGCGCCGCTCTTCAGGATCACCCCGTTGGAGCCGCCGAACGCCTTCATGGTGATGACGCCGATCCGCTCGCGCAGCGCCACCGGCATGGCCAGGCGCGCGAACGAGCGGAAATGCGCGTCCATCACGTTGGACGGCATCAGCACCACGTCGAACTGGAACCCGTGCGCCCGCGCCACCTCCATCATGTAGACGTGGATGCGCGGGTCCTTGTGCCCGGTGAAGCCGATGAACCGGACCTTGCCCGCCTGCCTGGCCGCGATCGCCGTCTCGATCGCCCCGCCGGGGGCGAAGATGCGGTCGGGATCGTCATAGCGCAGCACCTCGTGGAACATCCAAAGGTCCAGGTGGTCGGTGCGCAGGCGCCGCAGCGACTGGTCGAGCTGCGTCTGCGCGATGTCCTTGTTGCGCCCATCCACCTTGGTCATGAGGAAGGCCTTGCCGCGATAGCCGCCCTGCGACAGCGCCACCCCCATGCGCCGCTCGCTGGCGCCGTCGTTGTAGTCCCACGCGTTGTCCATGAAGTTCATGCCGCGATCGAGCGCCGCATGGCACAGCCGGACGGAGGTCGCCTCCTCGACGCCCGGCTTGGCGAAATGCGAACCGCCGAAGCCGATCGCCGACACGGTCTCCCCGGTCTGCCCGAGCCTGCGGTAGAGCATGTCGCCGCGCCGCTCCCCCGGGTCGGTCAGAAGCGGCAACGGCGGCAGCGGCCCCTGCGGCCCGGTGACGAGCGGGGCGTCCTGCCCGGGCGTTTCGGCACCCAGCGCCGCCCTGCCGGCGATGCCGACGAGACCGCTCGCGGCGGCCGAGCGGAACAGGCTGCGTCGGTCCATGGCACGTCCTTCGG
>CAXTNB010000055.1:9998-10873 GCA_964245385.1 uncultured Acetobacteraceae bacterium
GCACCATCCGCCGTGCCCGCCGCAGTAGACGCGACGCCGGTCCGGAACCCCGAATTACAACCGCGTGAGGCAGGGACGCTTTGGAACGGGCCGATCAGCCGAACGACGGCTGCACGATCGCCATGATCACGATCACCACCATCAGCACCGTCGGCACCTCGTTCGCCATCCGGTAGAAGCGCTGCGGACGCCGGTTGCGATCCGCCAGGAAGTCCTTGCGCCACGCGGCACAGGCGCCATGGAACCCCAGCATCAGCACCACCCCTGCAAGCTTCACGTGCCACCACCCGGCGGACCAGTCGATCGCACCCGGCGTCATGACCAGCAGGCTGCCGAACAGCAGCGCCACGAGCATCGCCGGCGTGGTGATCTGCTTCAGCAGCCGCCGCTCCATCACCTTGAAGCCCTCGCTCTGCGCCGATCCTGGCTCCGACTGGCAGTGGTAGACATAGAGCCGCGGCAGGTAGAACAGCCCTGCCATCCAGGCGATCACCGCCATCAGGTGGAACGCCTTCTCCCATTGCAGGTACGGCCCGAGGGCATAGATCACCACGGCCGGCGCACCGCCTCGACCAGCGCCCCGACATGCTCCGGCGGCGTCTGCGGCAGCACCCCGTGGCCCAGGTTGAACACGTGCGGCCGACCGCGCAGCGTGCTGCGGATGGTCTCGGCCGCCGCCGGCAACGCGTCGCCGCCGGCAAGCAGGCAGCGCGGGTCCAGGTTGCCCTGCAAGGCGAGCCCCGGCGGCACCAGCCCGGCCGCCAGCGCCAGGGCCGCCGACGTGTCGAGCGCCAGCGCGTCGATCCCGGTCTGCGACGCGTAACGGCCGACCAGAAGCCCCCCCAGACGCGGAAACCCCACGATCGGCACCGACG
>CAXTNB010000055.1:10883-11136 GCA_964245385.1 uncultured Acetobacteraceae bacterium
CGCCGCCTGACCTCCGACGCGATCCGGCGGCACGGCTCGATCACGTGTCGCTCGAACTGCGCCGGCGGCAGCAGCCCGGCCCAGCTGTCGAACAGCATCACCGCTTCCGCGCCGGCCTGGATCTGGGCGCACAGCATGGCCGCCGTGGCCTCGGTCAGCAGGTCGATCAGCCGGTCGAACAGCGCCGGCTCCGCATACGCCATGCGTCGGGTTTCCGCGAACTCCTTGGAGCCGCCGCCCTCGACCATGTAGC
>CAXTNB010000056.1:0-6652 GCA_964245385.1 uncultured Acetobacteraceae bacterium
GCCCGCGGGGATGGTGGCGAGGTAGGCGATCAGGTCGGCGCGGTCGGCGGCGGCATCGACGTGCACCGGCATCGAGGTGCCGGGGACCACGGCCGCGGGATCGGCGAGGTAGCGGTCGAGGGTCGCCGGCTGCCAGGTGAGGCCGATGCGGCGCATCGCCCGCGAGTAGCCGAACCGGGTCGAGCCGGCGCGCCGGCCGACGACGCCGGCGAGGTTCGGCCCCTGTCCGCCGCCCGCGTCCGCGGCCACCGCGTGGCAGAGCTGGCACTGCTGCGCGAACAGCGCCGCACCGCGACCGGCATCGGCGCGGGCGGCGCCGCCGAGCCAACACGATGCCAGCAGCAGCGCCGCGATGCGGCCGAGGCGGGGTGATTTGACCGCCCTGCCTGTCCATGTATCCGGCATGTCCGACCTGCTCGTCTGGTTCGATGGTGGCTGCCCGCTGTGCCGGCGGGAGATCGCGCTGATGCGTCGGCTGGACCGTCGGCGCGCCATCAGCTTCGTGGACGTGACCCGCGACGACACCAGCTGCCCGATCGACCGCGACGCCCTGCTGGCCCGCTTCCATGCCCGGGAGGACGGCCGGATGCTGTCCGGCGCCGCGGCCTTCGCCGCGATGTGGCGGGCGATCCCGTGGCTGCGTCCGCTCGGGCTGGCGGCGCGCGATCCGCGCGTGCTGTCGCTGCTGGAACGGCTGTACCGCCGCTTCCTGCGGCTCCGGCCGTCGCTGCAGCGGCTGCTGCGCCGGCTCGACCGGCCGCGCGCCTGACGCTGTCCGCGCCCACCGGCGCGCCGGTCGCGAGGGACACCGCGCAGCACCGGCCGCCCTCCACGCTCAGGCCCTGCCGGCGGCGACCAGGGCCGCCTGCGCCACCGCGCGCCGGCCGAGCTCGATCTTGAAGCCGTTGTGCGGCAGCGTCCGAGCCCCGACCAGGGCGGCCTCTCCCGCCTGCAGCGCGACGGCCTCGGTCAGCGTCCGGCCGGTCAGCACCGCCTCCGCCGCGGGCGCGCGCCAGGGCCGGCTGGCGACGCCGCCGAGCGAGACCCGGGCGGCGCGCACCACGTCGCCGTCGATCTCGAGGGCGACGGCGGCGGAGACCAGCGCGTAGGCGTAGCTCTGCCGGTCGCGCAGCTTCAGGTAGGTCGAGCGACGCCCGGCCGGGGTCGCCCGCACGGTGATCGCGGTGATGATCTCGCCCGGCGCCAGCGTGGTCTCCTGCTCCGGACGGTCGCCGTACGCGCGGTGCAGTCCGGCGAACGGGATGCTGCGCGAGGCGTGGGCGGAGCGCACCTCGACGGCGCTGTCGAAGGCGGCGAGCGCGGTGCCCCAGTCGCCGGGGTAGCTCGCGACGCAGGCGTCGGAGGTGCCGAACAGCGCCATCTCGCGCGTCTCGCCGTCCAGCGCGTCGCAGCCGGCGCCGGGCGAGCGCTTGTTGCAGGCGGAGACGCCGTCGCGGAAGTACGGGCAGCGCGTGCGCTGCAGCAGGTTGCCGCCCAGCGTGGCGGCGTGGCGCAGCTGCGGCGAGGCGGCGAGCCGCAGGCTCTCGGCGAGTGCCGGGTAGTCGCGCAGCAGCACCGGGTCCTCGGCGACGTCGGCCATCCGCGCCAGGGCGCCGAAGCGCAGCACCGGCCCCGCGGTGTCGAACCCCGCCAGCTCGCTCAGGTGGCCGATATCGACCAGGCTGGAGGGAGCGGCGAGGTCGCCGCGCATCAGGTCCACCATGGTGGTGCCGCCGGCGAGCAGCGCCGCACCCGGACGCGCGGCCTCCTGCAGCGCGTGATCGAGCGAGGTGGCGCGGACGTAGCTGAAGGGCTGCATCTCAGCGCGCCGGGCCCGCGACCTCGCGCACCGCGGCGACGATGCCCGGATAGGCGCCGCAGCGGCACAGGTTGCCGCTCATGTACTCGCGGATCTCGTCGTCGGTGCGCGTGTGGCCCTCGCGGACGCAGGCGATCGCGGACATGATCTGGCCCGGCGTGCAGTAGCCGCACTGCAGCGCGTCGTGCTCGATGAACGCCGCCTGCATCGGGTGCAGGGTGCCGTCCGCGGCTTCCAGGCTCTCGATGGTGGCGACCTCGCGCCCCGCCGCCGCCAGCGCCAGGGTGAGGCAGGCGAGCTGCCGCCGGCCGTCGACGTGCACCGTGCAGGCGCCGCAGGTGCCGTGGTTGCAGCCGACCTTGGTTCCGGTCAGGCCGAGATGGTCGCGCAGCGCGTCGAGCAGGGTGGTGCGGGTGTCGAGCGCCAGCGCATGCTGGCGTCCGTTGACGCTCAGGGTGCAGGGGGCGACGTGCGCCGTCACCGCGCCAGCAGCTCGAACGCGGCGCGCGACAGCGCCTGCACGCCGGCGGCGATGCAGGCCTCGTCCGGCTGGTAGAAGGAGCTGTGCAGCTTGTCCTGGCGACCGGGCTGTGCGGAACCGATCAGCAGCTGGAAGCCGGGCACGCGCTCGGCGATCAGCGCGAAATCCTCGCCGCCGAGCGAGGGCACGGCCTCGGACACCGCGGCCTCGCCGAGCTGCAGCCGCACCGCCTGCACCACCGGGTCCAGCACCCGGTCGTCGTTCACCAGCGCCGGCACGCCGTGACGATACGCGACCTCGCAGCGCACCCGCATGCCGAGCGCGATCCCGGCGCAGAGCCGGCGGATCGCGGCCTCGGCCAGGCCGCGGGCCTCCGGATGCAGCGTGCGCACCGTGCCGCGCAGCAGGCAGCTGTCGGGGATGATGTTGTGCGCGGTGCCGGCGTGGATCGCGCCCACCGTCACCACCACCGGGTGGAACGGGTTGCTCTCGCGCGAGACCACGGTCTGCAGCTGCGCGACCAGGCTGGCCGCGGCCAGGATCGGGTCGACCGCGTCGTTCGGGTGTGCCGCGTGCCCCGAGGCGCCGTGCAGCGTGATGTCGAACAGGTCCGACGCCGCCAGGCAGGCGCCGCGCACGAAGCCGAAGCGGCCGGCCGGGATGTTCGGCATGTTGTGGAAGCCGAGCGCCATGTCGACGCCCTCGAGCGCGCCGTCCTCGATCATCGCCGCGGCCCCGCCGAGCACTTCCTCGGCGGGCTGGAACAGCAGCCTGACCGTGCCGGCGAGCTGCGGCGCCATCTGCTTGAGCACCGCGGCCACGCCGAGCAGGGTGGTGGTGTGGATGTCGTGGCCGCAGGCGTGCATCAGCCCGTCCGCCTCGCTCGCGAACTCGAGGCCGGTCTGCTCGTGGATCGGCAGCGCGTCCATGTCGGCGCGGATCGCCAGCGTCGCACCCGGACGGCCGCCCTCGATGGTGCCGACCACCCCGGTGCGCCCGACCGCGCCGCGCGTGGCGATGCCGAGCGAGGCCAGCTCGCGCGCCACGACGGCGGCGGTGCGGACCTCCTCGAAGGCGAGCTCCGGATGGGCGTGCAGGTCGCGCCGGATCTCGATCAGGCCGGGCTCGATGCGCCGGCTCGCCTCGGCGATGATGGACCGGGGGTCGTTGAGCGGAGTGTCGTGCATCGTCGGAACTAGGCGACTGGCGTGGCCGGACGCAAGGGGCGATCCGCGGCCGCCTCAGCTTCGCCCGCGCCGCTTCTGGTTGAGGCTGTCGATCAGCACCGCGCCGAAGATCACCGCCCCCTGGATGAACTGCACCCAGAACGGCTGCACGTTCTTCAGCGTCAGCCCGTTGTTGATCAGGCCGATGATCAGCACGCCGAGCAGCGTGCCCAGCATGCTGCCCTTGCCGCCGAACAGCGAGGCGCCGCCGATCACCACCGCGGCGATCGCGTTCAGCTCCAGCCCGACGGCGGCGATCGGCTGCGCGCTGTCCAGCCGTCCGGCCAGCACCACGCCGCCGAGGCCGGCGAGCGCGCCGCTGACGACGTAGACCAGCGCCAGCGTGCGCGCGACCGGGATGCCGGCGAGCCGCGCCGCCTCGCGGTTGCCGCCGACGGCGTAGATCTCCGCCCCCAGCACGGTGCGCGACAGCACCACCCAGGCGAGCAGGAACACCAGCGCCGCGATCAGCGCCGCGATCGGCAGCGGCCCCAGGTTGCCGCCGCCGATATTGTCGAAGCTGTCGGGAAAGTCGAAGATCGTGTTGCCGTTGGTGACGATGAAGGCGAGGCCGCGCGCCATCGCCAGCACCGCCAGGGTGACGATGAACGGGCTCATCGCCAGCACCGTGATCGCGAACGCGTTGAACGCACCGCAACCGGCGCCGACCGCGATCCCGAGCAGCACCGCCAGCGGCACCGGCAGGTGGGCGTGGATCGCGAGCCCGGTGATCACGCCGGTGAACGCCACCACCGAGCCCACCGACAGGTCGATGCCGCTGGTGACGATCACGAAGGTCTCGCCGACCGCGACGATGCCGATCAGCGAGCTCGCGAGCAGGATCGACAGGATGTTCGCGGTGGTGAGGAAGGCCGGCGTGGTGGCGGCGAGGTAGAGCGAGATCGCCGCGAAGCCGACGACGATGGTCAGCTCGTTCAGGGCGCGGCCGACGCCGCCGATGCCGAAGCGGCGGGGAGGGGAAGTCGGTGAGGTCATGCCATGCCCTTGCAAGCTTGCGGATCAGCCCGGGGATCAGCCCAGCGCCGCGAGCGCCATGATCCGCTCCTGGCTGAACCCGTCGCGATCGAGCTCGCCCGCCAGCCTGCCGCCGCGCATCACCAGGATGCGGTCGCACAGCCCGAGCAGCTCCAGCATGTCCGACGACACCACCAGCACCGCGCCGCCGTGGGTCGCCAGCTCGCCGATCAGCCGGTAGACCTCCACCTTGGCGCCGACGTCGATGCCGCGCGTCGGCTCGTCGAGCAGGAACACGCGCGGCTCGGTGGTCAGGGCACGGGCCAGCACCACCTTCTGCTGGTTGCCGCCCGACAGGCTGCCGACCGGCTGCTCGATGCCCGGCGTGCGGATGCGCAGCTCGTCCACGGCGCGGCGGGCGAGCAGGTCGGTGCGGCCGGACGCGGTGAACAGCCGCAGCCAGGCGAGCCGGCGCAGCGTCGACAGTGCCACGTTGCTGCGCACGGAGAACCCCAGCACCAGGCCCTCGGCCTTGCGATCCTCGGGCACGAAGGCGATCCCGGCCGCGATGGCGTCGCGCGGCGAGCCGATGCGCACCCGCGCACCGTCGATGCGGATCGTGCCGACGGCACCCGGCAGCGCGCCGTAGATCGCCTTGAGCACCTCGGTGCGGCCGGCTCCCATCAGCCCGCCGAGCCCGACCACCTCGCCCGCCCGCACCGCCAGCGAGACGCCGGCGAAGCGGGCGGAGGCGGACGAGGCGGCCCCGGAGGACAGCCCCTCCACCTGCAGCAGGGTGGCGCCGATCGCGGCCTCGCGCGGCGGGAACAGGGCGGTGATCGGCCGGTTGACCATCGCCTGGATCAGGCCGGCCTCGTCCCACCGCGCGACCGGGCGCGTCTCGACCGTGCGGCCGTCGCGCATCACCGTGACCCGGTCGCAGATCTCGAAGATCTCCTCGAGATGATGGCTGATGAACACGATGCCGATGCCGGCCTGCCGGAGTGCCGCGACCGTCGCGTAGAGGATGCGCTGCTCGGCGATGGTCAGGGTGGCGGTCGGCTCGTCCATCACGATCACCCGCGCCTCGCGCGACAGCGCGCGGGCGATCTCGACCAGCTGCTGCTGGGCGATGCCGAGGTGGCGCACGCCGGTCTGCGGCGGCAGGCTCAGCCCGACCCGCTCCAGCAGCGCCCGGCTGCGCTGGTGCAGCAGGCCGCGGCGCACCAGCCCGAGCGGGTTGCGCGGCAGGTGGCCGAGGAAGATGTTCTCCGCGACCGTCTGGTCCGGCACCAGGCTGAGCTCCTGGTGGATCACCACGATGCCGGCATCGAGCGCGTCGCGCGGGCGTCGCGGCGTAAACTCCGCGCCGTCCAGCCGGACGCTGCCGGCATCGGCGCGGAAGGCGCCGGCGAGCACCTTCATCAGCGTCGACTTGCCGGCACCGTTCTCGCCGACGATGCCCAGCACCTCGCCGCGCTGCAGCGTCAGGTCGACGTCGGCCAGCGCCCGCACGCCGGGGAACGACTTGCAGATGCCGCGCATCTCCAGCAGCGGCGGCAAGGCGTCCATGCGAGGCGCCGCTGCCGGGCTACTGGCCGCTGACCTCGTCGCCCCACAGCCCGTAGGACTTGACCTCGGGGCTGTCGAGGTTGGCGCGGGTCAGCAGCACGTGCGGCCAGAACCGGTGCGCCGGGATGCCCGACTTGTCGCCGTGCAGGTACTGCTCGATGTAGGCGACCGACTGCGCCGCCATGGTCAGCGGATTCTGCGACAGGGTGGCGTCCATCTGGCCCTTGCGGATCGCGTTCAGCCCCTGCTCGGTGCCGTCGATGCCGACGATCACGATGTGCTTGGGATCGCCGATCGGCGCGAAGCGGTTGGCCTGCTTGATCGCGCGCATGGCGCCGACGGCGTTGTCGTCGTTGCCGTTGAAGATGGCGTCGAGATCGGCGTGCGCGGCCAGCAGCTGGGTGGTGATGTTGAAGCCCTTGTCGGCGTCGAAGTCCGCCGCCTGGCGTGACACCAGCTTGAGCCCGGGATTGCCCTGCGACAGCTTCGCGAATTCCTGGGCGAAGCCGCGCTCGCGGTCGTCGCCGGCGGTGGTGCCGAGCAGGCCTTCCAGGTCGACCACGTGGCCCTTCAGCGTGC
>CAXTNB010000056.1:6662-9886 GCA_964245385.1 uncultured Acetobacteraceae bacterium
ATGCCGGCCTCGACGCCGCGGGACATCCCCTGGAAGAACGGGTTGGCCAGGGTGGCGACGCTGTAGCCGACCACCGAGCCGGCGGCGCGTGCCGGCAGCGCCGCCAGGCCGACGCACAGGGACGCGGCCACGGCCGCGCCGCGCAGCAGGGAGCGTGACATCGTTTCCTCCGGTTATGCGGCGAGCGCCATTGCATCCAGCCTATGAAGCGGCGCGGCGCCAAGTCAATGTCCCGCGCCGCGGCTCCCGTGCCCGGCCCGCCGAGCCCGGGCAACTAGGGGCTCGGCCTGCCCACGGCTCGCCGGACGTGGCTCAGCATTTCCTTGCCGGCGCGCAGCGGTCGGCTCACGCGCCACGAGGTCGAGGCCCGGACTGCCGCGAGCTCCCGCCGCAGCGAGTCGAGCTGCGCGTCGAGCTGTGCGTTGCGAAGCGAGAGCTTCGCGCTGTCGGAAAGTTTCGCTGCCGGCTGCAGCACGTAGATCGCGGCGCGACCGCAATCGGCGAACGGCTGGAACGTGGCTGCCCAGCCGGTCGCGTCGGCGATCTTCATCAGGTAGTCGTGGGTGAAGCCGAGCTCCATCCAGCCGAAACGGCGGATGCAGAACACCGACAGGGCGTCCAGCCGCGGACCCCACGGATAGGGGATGCCGCCGAACGGGGCGGGCACCACCGGCTCGCCGCACAGCACGACGCGTCCGCCGGGGCGCAGCCGGTCATGCAGACCGATCAGCAGCGCATCGAAGTCGAAGGCGTGGTGGAAGGACTCGTAGAACAGGATGCAGTCGAACTTCTGCCCGTCGAAGCCGCGCCCGAACTCGGCGCGCTCGGTCTCCACCGGGAGCTGGAGATGTGCTGCCTGCGTCCGTATGCCTTCCAGCGCCACCGCGTCGATATCCACGCCGCAGGCGCGGTAACCCATGCGCGACAGCATCAGCAGCAGCTGTCCGCTGCCTGGCCCGTATTCCAGCAGCGAACCGCCGCTCGGCAGCTTCAGGTGGGCGAAGATGTGGCCCCAGGCGAGGAGGTGCTCGGAGACCATCCCGGCCTCGCCGAACGACCACGGGATCAGGCCGGTCCAGAGGTTATCGGGCAGCTGGGCAGCCGGCGCCTCGTCGCGGGTGGCGAGGTAGCCCTGCTCGGCGCGCCCGCGCAGGGAGAGATAGAGCTCCATCGCCGCCGGCTTGTACTCCGGCGAGAACGGGTCCAGTCGCGCCAGCCGTCGTGCCTGCGGGAAGTCCAGGATCATGTCGGACATGCGCCGATACTGGCCAGCATCGGGTAGCCCGTCGCCTATCTGATCGAGGAGATCGGCGAACTCCGCGGTCGGATCCGACACCATCGATTGGATGCTCCGGGTTGGCTGGCCTGGACGCCATAGCTAGCCCACATCCCCGGCAGCCGGTAGCCCGGCGGCCGAGCGCGGCGGTCCCCAGCGCGACCCGACGGCTTCAGCCCGCCGCCACCTGCTCGCGCCGGTAGGCGCCCTGCCGCGCCAGCATCCAGCCGGGATATTCCGGCGGAAGCTGGCTGACCGCGTCGAGCGCCGCCAGCTGCTCGGCATCGAGCTTGACCTCGACGGCGGCGAGGTTGTCGGCGAGCTGCTCCGGCCGCTTGGCGCCGATGATGACGCTGCTGACCACCGGCTGGTGCAGCAGCCAGGCCAGCGCGATCCGCGCCACCGAGACGCCGTGCGCCTCGGCGATCGGGCGCATCGCGTCGATCACGTCGTAGCCGCGCTCGCGGTCGACCGGCGGGAAGTCGAAGTCGACGCGCCGGCTGCCCTGCTCGCCGTGCTGCTCGCGGCCATACTTGCCGGACAGCAGCCCGCCGGCGAGCGGGCTCCAGACCAGCAGGCCGACCTGCTCGTGACGCAGCATCGGCACCAGCTCGCGCTCCAGGTCGCGCCCGGCCAGCGTGTAGTACGCCTGCAGGCTCTCGAAGCGTGCCGATCCGCGGCGCTCGGCGATGCCTTGCGCCTTCATGATCTGCCAGGCGGCCCAGTTGGAGACGCCGACATGTCGGACGTGGCCGTGCCGCACCAGGATGTCGAGCGCCTCCATGGTCTCCTCGATCGGCGTCGCCGGGTCGAAGCCGTGGATCTGGTACAGGTCGACGTGGTCGAGCTGCAGCCGCTTCAGGCTGGCCTTGACCCCGTCGATGATGTGCGAGCGGGTGTTGCCGCGCGCGTTCGGACCGCTGCCGGTCTCGCCGAACACCTTGGTCGCGACCAGGACCTGGTCGCGCGGCACCTTCAGGTTGCGAAGCGCCTGGCCGGTGATCTGCTCGGACAGTCCGCCGGCATAGACGTCGGCGGTGTCGAGCAGGTTGACGCCGGCGTCGATCGCGCTGCCGACCAGCCGCTCGGCCTCGTCCTGCGGCAAGGCGCCGATCTTGCGCCACATGCCCTCGCCGCCGCCGAAGGTCATGGTGCCGAGGCACAGTTCCGAGACGAAGAGGCCGGTGCGGCCGAGCAGTCTGTAGCGCATGACGATGGTCCCGATCTGGTTGCGCGCATCTTAGCGTCGACGGCGCGTGGCGGAAGATCGCGGCGTCCCGCGCGGCTCGATTGTGCATCGCCACATGATCGCGACACAACAGGACTCACCGAACTGTGCGAACCTTCCGCTCCTGGCAGCAATTGACGCTTTCCGGTCCCGTCGTAGGGTGCGTCGGCACAGCCGATTTCTTGTGGCGCGGGTCATGAGTATTCACAGCCGCTCGCTTCGTTACCGGACCTCGCGGCAGATCATCCTCGCCACCTCCCGCGAGATCTTCCTGCAGCACGGCTACAGCGACGGCAGCATGGACACCATCGCGCAGCGCTCCGGGGTGTCCAAGACCACCCTGTACGCGCACTTCGAGAGCAAGGAGGCGCTGTTCAACCAGGTCGTGGTCGAGATGGTGGGAGAGCATGGCCGGGACGCCGCCGCGGTGCTCGACGTCCCGCCGGAGGCGGATTTCCGCCGGGCGCTGGTGACCATCGGCCTGCGCATGCTCGACGTGCTGCTCGATCCGGCGGTGATGGCGCTGACCCGGCTCTGCGTCATCGAGGGCAGGCGCATGTCCCGACGCAGCTACGAGGCGCTCGCCGAGGCGCGCGCTCGCCTGCTCGGGCTGCTCACCGGCTTCTTCCGCGAGCGGACGGGGATCGGACGCTCGGGCGACGAGCCGCGCCAGGCCGCGGACCTGTTCCTCGTGCTGACGCTGCGCGACTTCCAGCTCGA
>CAXTNB010000056.1:9896-10442 GCA_964245385.1 uncultured Acetobacteraceae bacterium
AGTATCGCGACCACGCCGAGCGGGTCGCCGACCTGATGCTCCGCCTCTACGGCACGCCGGCCGGAACCGCGTAGCCGGGCCGGCTCGACGACCACCGGTCGTGCTGCCAGCCGCCCTCGATCGAGACGGTGGCGCCGTCGCCGATCTGCTTCTCCACGCCGAGCACGGCACCCTGGCTGACCAGGCCGGACCTGGCGGTGCCGGCGCGGCCGCAGCAGGAGGGATCCGGCGCGCGGCCGGCCTGCAGCGCCGCGAAGCCGCCGAGGCCGGTATCGCCGAGCGGGCCGCTCTGCAGCGCGATCGCGGCGGTGCGCAGGCCGCGCGAGCCGACCGACAGGCCGGCGAGGCCGCCCGGCCGAGTCGCGTCGGTGCCGAAGCCGTACTCGCCCGGCTCGGCGAGCAGCCCGAGATCCTGCGGCTGGCCCCGCTCCTGCGCCTGCGCCGGCCCGGCGAGCGCCGCCGACAGCGACAGGCAGGCCGCGATCGCCCGGATCATGTCACCCGGATGATACGCAGGTTGTTGGTGCTGCCCGCCTTGCCGAACGG
>CAXTNB010000056.1:10452-11096 GCA_964245385.1 uncultured Acetobacteraceae bacterium
GCGTCACGCTGTCCGAGCCCTGGTCGGCCACCCGGGCGCTGACGCCCCAGACCAGCGACAGCCGGCGCGCCGTCGAGACGGTGCCGGCGAGGCCGAGGATCGGGCAGTCCGGCCGCTCGCGGGCGATGCGCAGCGCGCTCGGCCCCGACAGGGTGTAGGCGACGATGGCGCGCGCCTCGACGGTCTGCGCGACCTGCTGCGCCGCCGCGGCGATCGCGTCCGCCGCGTAGTGCTCGGGCGCCGGCCGCGAGGCCTGCATCAGCGCCTGCCAGCCGGCGTCGCGCTCGACCCGGCGGACGATGCGGGCCATGATCTCGACCGCCTCCTCGGGGTACTGCCCGGCCGCGGTCTCGGCGGATAGCATCACCGCGTCGGCGCCGTCGAACACCGCGGTCGCCACGTCGGACGCCTCCGCCCGCGTCGGCGCGGGAGCGGAGATCATGCTCTCCAGCATCTGCGTCGCCACCACCACCGGCTTGCCGAGCAGGCGTGCCTCGCGGACGATCCGCTTCTGCGCCAGCGGCACCTCCTCGGGCGGCAGCTCGACGCCGAGATCGCCGCGCGCGACCATGACGCAGTCCGACAGCGCCAGGATCTCGTCGAGGTTGTCGAGCGCCTGCGGCTTCTCGATCTTGGTCATGATC
>CAXTNB010000057.1:0-9796 GCA_964245385.1 uncultured Acetobacteraceae bacterium
CAGCGGATCAAGGGCAGAGCCCTTGCCTGTTCTTCTCATCTTGCTAGCCGAGGATCTCATAGGCCCGCGCGGTGACGTCGAGCACTGAAGCAGGTGAAGCCCAAACCACCGCAGCCTTCCGGTTCTTCGTATAAACCGCGATCCTGCTCCCAGGTCCTTCGCCGCCATGTCCCCACGGGTGGGCTTCGGCGCTCTCCGCCGCGAGCATGAGACCAAGGCCGTAGGCAGGCTCGGGGTGTGCCACGCTCCGATGCTCCGGCAGAGAGCGTCGCTGCATCATCGTCGCGAGCGTCGCCGGCTTCAGTGATCGGCCAGTCGCGAGCAGCCATAGGAGGCGCGCCGCGTCGATCGCGGTTCCGGCGATCAGGCCATGATACACCCAGCCAGGATGATAGCCGCTCGCGCTGCCCATCTGCACGTCGGCGAGATCATTCGGAGTTCGAGCGAGGCGTGGGCTGCTCAACCCGGCGGGATCGAACACGAGATCGGCCAGCGCCACCGCTAGCTCCCGACCTGAGATGCGTTCGATCAGTTGGGCGATACGAAGATAGCCGATGTTGGAGTAGGCCCATCCGGCTCCCGGCTGATACCGCAGGCGAGTCACCTCGACGGCATTGAGGAGACGATCGACCGGCCAAGGAGGCTTTCCCGCCGCGACATCGGCATGATAGCGAGCGATGACTCCATAGTCCGGCAGACCGGCCTCATGTCGAAGAAGCTGACGCGCGGTGAAGGGTTCGCCCGGCAGCTTGTCATCGAGATCAAGCGCGCCTTCTTCCGTGAGCCGAAGGATGGCGATGGACAAGACCGTCTTCGTGAAGCTCCACCAAGGCACGCGAGCAGCCGAACCCGTCTGCGTGACGGTTCCATCGGCGTCTATGATCGCGATTGCTTCCATGTCGCCTTTCGCGGGCTGCTGAAGAAGGGATTTCAAGGGCTCGGCCTCTGTTGGGGCGACGGGGCAAGCCTCCTTGCCCTTTCTTCGTGTACCGACAGCGCCGGCACGATCCGCAGCCGGCCCGGCTCCGGCGTCGGCGCCAGCAGGTCCACCTCGTCGCCGGCGAGCAGGGCCGGGAGCAGACGCAGCGGGCCGCCGTGCGACACCACCAGGCAGGGCCGAGCGTCGCGGGCCAGGCGCCGCGCGAAGCTCTCCACACGCTGCACCAGGGCGCCGCCGCTCTCGCCGCCGGGAGGGCGGAAGCCGAGCGGATCCGTCGCCCACTGCTCCAGCGCCGAACGTGGCACCGCGTCCCAGCGCCTGCCCTCCCAGTCGCCGAAATCCAGCTCCAGCAGGCGCGGGTCCAGCACCGGCGGCACGCCCAGCCGCCGCGCGACGAAGCGGGCTACGTAGGCGCAGCGCGCCGCCGGCGAACTCCAGACGCGACGCGGTGCCAGCGCGCGCAACGGCGCCAGCTGCCGCGCGATGCCGCCGTGCCAGTCCGGCGCCAGCGCCACGTCCAGCCGCCCGTAGCACGTCCCCGGCGGGACCAGGACCGGCGGATGACGCAGCAGCGCGATATTGAACCAGTTGCACGACTGATCATGTTTGATAGGTTAAGGCCCCTACTGGTTGGTGGTTTGGATGGAAAACCCGTTCCGGGCTCGTAGACGACGTCGCCTCGTCGAGATCTGCCTCGCCCTGGTGGTGCTGTTCGGCGTGTCGGCCGCCTTGCTGGGTCAGGGTCATCATCCCTTCGTTCTATCCGGCGGATTGCTGGCGAGCGACGCACGCACCCGTTAGAACAGCGTGGCGTTCCGGCCCTTGCCTAGCGGAACCTGATCCGGCAAGGCTTCTCGTGGATAAGCAGCGCGTGCGCAGCGTCGATCGGTTCTGCGGCATCGCGGGGTCAGGATTGGACAACGATCCGGCCGAACCTATCCGGGGAGTGTGACCAGGATCATGGATTCGGGACCGGTCTACCACGTCAAGCCGTCGCTGGCCGCCTCGGCGCTGATCACGGCGGCGCAGTATCCCGTGCTCTCCAACCATGCCGCGCACGAGCCGGACAGCTACTGGCTGCAGGAAGCCGGCCGCATCGACTGGATTCGCTTCCCTGCACTCGCCGGGGCGAGCCGCTTCGACGGCGAGGTGCAGATCTCCTGGTTCGCCGACGGGCTGCTCAACGCCTCGGTGAACTGCCTCGACCGCCACCTGCGCGAGCGGCGCGACCAGCCGGCGCTGATCTGGCAGGGCGAGGCCGAGGAGGATGTCCGCCGCGTCAGCTACGGCGAGCTTCATGCCGAGGTCTGCCGCCTCGCCAACGCCCTGCGCGGGCTCGGCGTCGGCAAGGGCGACCGGGTGGCGATCTACCTGCCGATGGTGATCGAGGGTGCGGTGGCGATGCTCGCCTGCGCGCGGATCGGCGCCGTGCACGTGGTGATGTTCGCCGGGCTGTCCGCGTCCAGCATCGCCGACCGCCTCGGCGACTGCGGCGCCAGGCTGCTGATCACCGCCGACGAGGGACGTCGCGGCGGCAAGCGCATCGCCCTCAAGGCGGCCGCCGACGCCGCACTCGCCTCGCCCGCGGCGGCGTCCGTCGAGCGGGTGCTGGTGGTGCGCGTCACCGGCGCCGACGTGCCGATGCGGCCCGACCGCGACCAGGACTACGCCTCCCTGGTGAGCCGCGAGCCGGCGACGTGCGAGCCGGAGACCATGGCGGCGGAGGACCCGCTGCTGCTGCTCTACACCTCGGGCAGCACCGGCAAGCCCAAGGGGGTGCTGCACAGCACCGCCGGCTACCTGGTCTGGGCGCGCTTCACCCAGGAAGCGGTGTTCGACTACCGTTCCACCGACCTGTTCTGGTGCACCGCGGACATCGGCTGGGTCACCGGGCACAGCTACGTGGTCTACGGCCCGCTCGCCAACGGCGGCACCAGCCTGATCTACGAGGGGACCCCGTCCTGGCCCGAACCGGGACGCTGGTGGCGGGTCATCGACAAGCATCAGGTCGCCTGCTTCTACACCGCGCCGACCGCGATCCGCGCGCTGATGCGCGAGGATCCGGCGACGCTGCACGCCACCTCGCGCGCCTCGCTGCGCGTGCTCGGCAGCGTCGGCGAGCCGATCAACCCGGAAGCCTGGCTGTGGTACTACCGCGAGGTCGGCGGCGAGCGCTGCCCGGTGGTCGATACCTGGTGGCAGACCGAGACCGGCGGCATCATGATCGCCCCGCTGCCGGGCGCCATCGGCCAGAAGCCCGGCTCCGCCACCCTGCCGCTGCCGGGCGTCTGCCCGGTGCTGGTCGACGAGAAGGGGACGGTGCTGGACGGCGAGGCGGAGGGGCATCTCTGCATCGACCGCTCCTGGCCCGGCCAGGCGCGCACCATCTGGGGCGACCACGCCCGCTTCGTGCAGACCTACTTCTCCACCTATCCGGGGTTGTACTTCTCCGGCGACGGCGCCAGGCGCGACGCCGACGGCTACTACTGGATCACCGGCCGCGTCGACGACGTCGTCAACGTCTCCGGGCATCGCATCGGCAGCGCCGAGGTCGAGGGCGCGCTGGACGCCCATGACCTGGTGGCGGAGTGCGCGGTCGTCGGCGTGCCGCACGACATCAAGGGCCAGGCGCTGTTCGCCTTCGTCGTGCTCAAGCGCGACGGCGAGGCGCCCGACGGGCTGGAGGCCGAACTCTCGCGCCAGGTCGGCCAGGCCCTGGGCCGCTACGCGGTGCCGGACACCGTGCTGGTCGTGCCCGACCTGCCGAAGACCCGCTCTGGCAAGATCATGCGTCGCATCCTGCGCAAGATCGCGGCCCACGACACCGCCGAGCTCGGCGACACGACGACGCTTGCCGATCCGGCAGTGGTGCAGACGCTGCTCGACCGGCTGGAGAAAAGCGCTTGAACTCGATCTCGATGACCGGTCACGCCTCCAGCCCAGGCGTCGCCGGCAAGCCGGACATGATCCACACCACCGTGCCCGCGCGGCTGGATCGCCTGCCCTGGAGCCGCTTCCACATGCTGGTGGTGGTCGCACTCGGCATCACCTGGATCCTGGACGGGCTCGAGGTCACCATCGTCGGCTCGATCGGCCCGATCCTGCAGGAGCACAGCACGCTGTCCCTGACCCCCGCCAATATCGGCTCGTCGGCATCGCTCTACGTGATCGGCGCCGTGGTCGGCGCGCTGATCTTCGGCTGGCTCACCGACAAGGTCGGCCGCAAGGCGATCTTCAGCCTGACGCTCGGGATCTACATACTCGGCGTGCTGCTGTCGGCCTGCTCGTGGAATTTCCTCAGCTTCGCCGCGTTCCGCTTCATCACCGGGCTGGGCATCGGCGGCGAGTACTCGGCGATCAACTCCGCCATCGACGAGCTGATCCCGGCACGGCTGCGCGGCCGCGTCGACCTGATCGTCAACGGATCGTTCTGGGCGGGTGCCGCACTCGGCGCCGGCGGCTCGATCTTCCTGCTCGGCGGCGACCTGATGCCGGTCCGCTTCGGCTGGCGGTTCGGCTTCGCCATCGGCGGCGTGCTCGGCCTCGCGGTGATCGTGATGCGGCGCTGGGTGCCGGAGAGCCCGCGCTGGCTGTGCACGCACGGCAAGCACCTGGAGGGCGAGCGGATCACCAGCGAGATCGAGCAGCGCATCTACCATCATACCGGGGAGGCGCTGCCGCCCTGCCACGAGACGCTGGCGGTGCACACGCGCGCCCGCTTCGGCTTTCGGATGGTGCTGGCGGCGATGATCGGCCGGTACCGCACCCGCAGCATCCTGGCGCTGGTGCTGATGATCAGCCAGGCGTTCCTCTACAACGCCGTGTTCTTCACCTACGGCATGGTGCTGACGCACTACGAGCGGGTGCCGACGCACAGGGTCGGGCTGTTCATCCTGCCTCTGGCGATCAGCAACTTCCTCGGGCCGCTGCTGCTCGGCCGGTTCTTCGACACCATCGGCCGGCGCAAGATGATCTTCATCACCTACTCGATCTCGGGGGCGCTGATGGTCGCGGTGGCTTGGCTGTTCGCGGCCGGCGACCTCGACGCCACCACGCAGACCATCGGCTGGGTGTCGATCTTCTTCTTCGCCTCCGCGGCCGCCTCGTCCGCCTACCTCACCGCCAGCGAGGTGTTCCCGCTGGAGACCCGGGCGCTGGCGATCGCGCTGTTCTACGCCTTCGGCACCGTCATCGGCGGCGCCGGCGCGCCGTGGCTGTTCGGCGAGCTGATCGAGATCGGCGGTCGCACGCCGCTGGCGATGGGCTACGCCGCCGCCGCGGCGCTGATGCTGATCGCCGCCGTGGTCGGGCTGAGGATCGGCATCGACGCCGAGGGCAAGTCGCTCGAGAGCATCGCGCCGCCGCTCTCCACGCTCTGAGCGTCGGCACGGAGATCAAGAAAAGGGCGGCAGGACCATCCTGCCGCCCTTCCCGGTTCGGGCTCGACTACTTGTTCAGGATCGGCGGTGCCGCGGTCGTGGTGGTGGTGCCGGTGGTGGCCTCCACGTTGCGCCCGGTCGGTCCGTCGATCTCGACCTCCTCGCGACGCACCGTGTCGTGCACCGTCTCCACCCGCTCCTGCACGCCCTTCTGCACGACGACCTCCTCGACCACGTGGGCGGTCTTGCCCACGACGGCTTCCTCGGCGGTCTCCGTCACCACGATCTCGTGGTCGCGGAACGCGTCGGCGCCCACGGCCGCGGTGCCGGTGACCGGACGGCGGAACACCGAGACGGTCTCGTTACGAAGTCGTATCTGCTCGTCGACCGGGCGCTCGACGACGTAGCGGCGGATGCGGGTGGAACCCCGGTCCACCTCGCGCTTGCCGACCTGGAGCGTCTCCTCGGAGAGGGGAATGACCTCTTCGGTGTCGCCGGTCGCGGCGGTCGTCGCGGGTGCCGCGGGCACGGCAGCCACGGTGCCGGTGCTCATCCCGCTGGTGGCGCCCATTCCGCTGCTGGCACTTAGGCCGCTGGTCGCACCCTGGCCGCTGGTGGTGCCGAGGTCGCCGGTGGTGGTGGTGCCGGCATAGGCGCCGCCCACGCTGGTGCCGCCGGCGGTGGCGGTGTCCTGCTCGTCGAGATCGAGCGGACCATGGCGCTCCAGCACCGTGTAGATGTGATCGATGTTGCTTCCGTCGCTGATCACGGTCACCACCGTCCGTCCCGACTGGATCGACCGGTCGTAGACGTCGTGCTGATCGTTGGTGGTCTCCTGACCGGTCAGCCAGGCCCAGAAGCCATGATGCTGGGTGGCGCCTTCGGTCGGCGTGCCGAGAGTTCCGGCGCTGGTCTCGTCCTTCGCGTAATGCTCGATCGAGGACGCCGGGATGCCGGACGCCACGAGATCGGAGATCGCGGCCTCCGCGTGGCTCAGCGTCGAAAATACCGCTACGACTGTTTCACTCGCCATTTCAATCACCGCTCAAGTTGAAGGTTGCACTGTTAACGTCACCGTCGGTGTCATTCTGCGTCCGCTGCACGAGCGCCTCCTGCTTGCGAAGCACGACGGTCTCCTGATGGCGCAACGTGGTCCTGACCCGCGTGACACGGATCTCCTGTTTCAGGAACAGCCGCCTCTCCACCACCAGGACTTCCTCGACGACCGGGATGATGGTCACCTCGCCCTCCTGACGTATGTCGGGCATGGCGTCGATGATGGTGCCGACGGCGACACGCTCCACGTGGGCGTGTTCCTCGGCGAGCATCTCGTCGACGGTCTGTTCGCGGAACTTGGTGACGGTCGAGATTTTTACCCGACCGGTCTCGCGCGTCAGCCGACTGACATCGAGCTGCTCGGCATGCAGCGGGACCACGAGCTGGCTCAGGTCCGGATTCCCCGTCGGTTGGTCTTCCTGCACGCGGGATCGCCTTCTTGCCAAGCGTATCGACCAACAGCACAGGCTAATCGTTCGCCGCTGGTCCGAGTTCCGATGAAAAAGCGGCCGGTCCGCACGCCGCCTCGGCGGCCGGTCGGGCAGGAGCGCGCGGCGACCACGGCCCCGGGCGACCCCGATCAGGGCGTCGGCGGCGGGTCTTCCGGCTCCCCCATCTGCCACAGCAGGAAGGCCTGCTCGTCCGCCGCCTCGGCGTCGCGCTGCGCCCGCGTCGCGTCGCCGCCGCCCTCGAACTCGACGCGCAGCAGCACCGGCCGCCCGCTGCGGCTCGCCCGCTGCAGCCGCGCGGTCATCTTCGCCGGCTGCCACACCGGCACGCGCGGGTCCGAGACGATCCCGGTCAGCAGCACCGCGGGATAGGCGACGCCGTCGCGGACGTGCGCCAGCGCGTCCATGTCCAGCAGTGCCGGAAACTGCGCCGCGTCGGCGACGCTGCCGAACTCGGGGACGCCCGATGCGCCGCTCGCGGAGAACTCCCCGCGCAGCGCGTCGGTGTCGCCCTCCCGGATCAGCGCCGCACGGAACAGGTCGGGCGCCCGAGTGACGGCGCCGCCGATCAGGATGCCGCCGGCGCCGCTGCCGCTGCCGGCGAGATGTGCCGCGTCGGTGACGTGCCGCGCGATCAGCGCGCGGGCGCAGGCGATGAAGTCGGTGATGCCGTTGATCTTGGCCGCCAGCTTGCCGCCGTCGTGCCAGGCCTGGCCGCCTTCGCCGCCGCCGCGCACGTGCGCGACCGCGTACACCCCGCCGCCATCGAGCCAGGGCAGCAGGGTCGGCATGAACACCGGATCTTCGGCGACGCCGTAGGCGCCGTAGCCCTCCAGCAGCAGCGGGCGCGGCCCGTCGCGCCGCCGGTCGCGGCGGCTGACGATGGAGAGCGGGATCAGCGTGCCGTCGAGGCCGCGCGCGCTGGTCTCGACCGACTGGTAGGCGCGCAGGTCGTGCGCGAAAGCGGGCACCAGCCGGAGGTCGGCGACCGCCCGGGTGGCGGGGTCGTAGTGCAGCCAGACGAGCGGCTGCGTCCAGGACTGCACGCCCACATCCACCCCGGTCCGGCGCGCATCCGCGAGCAGGCCGCCCGCATCCTCCCGCGTCGCATCCTCTGCCGCCGGTGCGATGCTGCCGGAGAAGGGGAGGGTGACGATCTCCGGCAGGGCGGCGCCGTCGGCGAGGCGCAGCAGCGTCGTCGCCGCGCCGTCCCTGCGGGCGAGGTAGAGCCCGTCGGCGGCGAGGCCGAGCCCGGTCAGCACCCCGGAGCCGGCCCGCACCCGCAGCCGCGCGGCCGCGAACGAGGGCCGATCCAGCTCGGTCTCGACGATCTTGAAGTGCGGCGCATCGTGATGCGTGAGCAGGTCGATGCGCGTGCCGCGCACGGCCGCCGCGACCACGCCGTCGGACGGTGCCGCGACCCGCTGCCAGGGCACCTGCGGCAGTGCCAGCGACGCGTACGGTGCGGCGTAGATCGCGAGCTCCGGCGAGACCCCGTCGCGGAGCTCGGCCAGCACGTAGTCGGAGCCGGCAGGCACGACCAGTGCGGGGAAGATCGGCGCTGCCCGCGACGCCACCGCGCCGGACGGGGCGGGCAGCCGGTCGGGGTCCAGGATCAGCCGGTCGCGCGCCGGGTCCTCGCCGAGCCGGTGGCGGTAGACGCGCAGGTGCGCGTAGGCCTCGGAGGCGGGCGCCCGCGGATCCGGCCGCGGCAGCCGCGCGTAGAAGAAGCTTCGGCCGTCGGGCGCCCAGCACACCCGGGCGAACCGGGCGCGGTCGATCACGTCTGGCCGCATCCTGCGCGTCGCCGTCTCGATGACGTGCAGCACGCTCCGCCCGCCGCCGGCGGAGACGCCGTAGGCGACCAGGCTGCCATCCGGCGACGGCGCGAACTGGTCGATCTCGGCGTGACCCGAGGCGGTGCCGAGGTCGGCCGGATCGACCAGCACGGTACCGGCGGCGTCCCGGGCTCGCGGACCCTGCATCACCAGGCGGGCGACCTGGGCATCGGCATCGAGCCGGAGGTAGAAGCGCACGCCGTTCGCCGTCCTCGGCGTGCCGACCTCGGTGCTCAGCCCGTCGAGCTCGGAGATCGCCGACAGCAGCCGGCCGCGTTCCGGCAGGCGCGCCAGGACGGCGCGCGCATGATCGTCCTGGTCGTGCAGGAAGCGGCCGAATTCCGGCGCCGGCTCGGCCTCCATCCAGCGATACGGGTCGGCGACGGCGGTGCCGAACAGCCGGTCGGTCACCGGCGACGTGCGGGCCGCCGGCGGCGGGTCGAGTGCCCCGGCGGCACTCCCGGCGCTCGGGTCCGCGAGCAGCAGCGAGGCGAGGGCCGCGATCCGCAGGGCGGGACGCGGCTCGCCTCGACGCGCGAGGCGGCGGTTCGGCATCGAGGTGACCTTCGCGCGACGTGGGTCCGACTGTGCGGAGCGCGCCGTCGCGCGGTCAAGCCGGCAGCGGCGCGGCGGCCGTGGCGTCGGCGCCCGATGGCAATGTTTCGTTAACCTTTCGCGGCTAGTTCGTGACGACCCAGCAAGGGCGTCACGATGACCGCGCATATCCTGTTCGGCGCCAGCAACCAGACCACGCGCGTCCTCGATCTCTGGGCGACGCAGACCAGCACCTCCGGCGCGGTCGATCTCGGCGTGGCCATCGACCAGGATTTCGACCCGGTGCGCATCGGTGCGATCACCCTGTTCATCGGCGGCAACGCGCAGGGTGCCGCGCAGCTCTGGAGCACCGACGGCACCGTCGCCGGGACCGTGCCGTTCCCGCTGCCTGACGCCTCGGGCCAGCCGCTGGTCATACAGTCCATGCAGTCCTTCGCCGGCGGCGCGGTGATCGCGGCCGAGGACCCGTCGACGCAGGCGAACTCGCTGTGGATCACCGATGGCACCCAGGCCGGCACCAGGCTGCTGGCCTCCGGCCTCACCGCGAGCGGCTTCGAGGTCGTGGGCCGCAGCCTGGTC
>CAXTNB010000057.1:9806-11083 GCA_964245385.1 uncultured Acetobacteraceae bacterium
GTACTTCACCGGCACGCCCGACCCGTTCCAGGTCGGCGGCGCGCAGCTCTACCGCAGCGACGGCACCGCCGCCGGCACCGTGCGCATCTCGCCCCCCGGCACGACGGTGTCGGCCGACGCCTTCGCCGTGGTGAAGAACGGCATCCTGTTCGAGAACGACCGCGACAGCGGCGGCAGCGTCGTCAGCACGCTGTGGTTCACCGACGGCACGACGTCGGGCACGCGCCAGCTCTCGGTCGCCAACCTCGGATCGAGCGCCGGCGGCGACGACTTCATCTCCCTGAACGGCGTCGCGCTGTTCAGCTTCGCCGCCGCCGACGGCGGCTCCGTGCTCTGGACCTCCGACGGCACCGCCGCCGGCACCCGCCAGAGCGAGGGGGCGGGCGGCGCCACCGTGCTGACCGCGGTCCGCTCCATGACCCTGCTCGGCAACCAGGTGCTGTTCGCCGCCACCGAGGCGGACGGTGCGTCCGGCCTGTGGACCAGCGACGGCACCGAGGCCGGCACGTACCGGCTCGGCCTCTACCAGGATATCGGCGACCTGACCGCGTTCGGCAGCCGGATCGCCTTCACCGCCGTCGATGCCGCCGGCCATGCCTCCCTGTTCGTCACCGACGGCACCGCGTCCGGCACCACCGAGCTCGCTCCGGCCGGCGCCTCGGCGAGCGGCCTCGATCCGCTCGGGCTGTTCGACTACTTCGACCGGGTCGGTTTCACCGGCAGCGATGCCGACGGCAAGCAGGGGCTGTGGCTGAGCGACGGCACCAGCGCCGGCACCGTCGAGGTCGCGGTGCCGGCGGCGTCGAGCGTGCAGACCGGCGTCGAGGCGCTGGCCGGCAGCGGCAACCTGGTGCAGCTCGGCGCCGGCCCGCAGAGCTACGCCGCGGTCGACGGCGACACGATACGCGCCGGCGCCGGGCAGGACGTGGTGACCAACCCGTCCGGCTCGGTGCAGGTCAGCGGCGGCGCCGGTTCGCTGTGCTTCGTCGGCGGCACCGGCACGTCGAGCGTCAGCGGCGGCGCCGGGCCCGTGACCGTGTTCGGCGGCAGCGGCGGCGGCGTGTTCGGCGGCGGCGCGGTGATGTTCACCGGCAGCGGCAACGCCACCGTCCAGGGCGGCAGCGCCGGAGGCGACATCGTCATCGGCGGCGCCGGCACCCTGCAGGCCACCGCGCGCGACGGCGACGCCATCTTCACCGGCAGCGGCTCCGCCGTGATCACCGGCAGCGCCCCCGGCACCGGCACGTTGCGGGTCGGCGCCGGGGTCGGCGGGCGCT
>CAXTNB010000058.1:0-4901 GCA_964245385.1 uncultured Acetobacteraceae bacterium
ATGCAGCGGCTCGGCGTGGCGGCGCAGCGACGCCGCCAGCCTGGCGAGCGCGGCGCGGCGCGCGGCCGGGGACGGGCAGGGGTCGCGCGCCGCCGCGCGCTTCTGGCTGTCGAGACGCTGCCGCAGGCTGTCGATCATGCAGCGTTGTAGTGCGCTCAGCTTGCCGGCGGCAAAAATTGCCGTAGCGTAGCGGGCATACATGACACCGGAACCGACCTCATGAGCCTCGAATCGGATCTGGTCGTGGATCGGCTGCGCCTGAAGCGCCGTCTGGCGCTGTGGCGCACGCTCGCGGTGGTGGGTTTCGTGCTGGCGCTGCTGGTGGCGGGCGGCGCGCGCTTCCACGCGGCACCCGGACCGCACCTCGCCCGGCTGAAGGTGGACGGGCTCATCACCGACGATCCGGAGCGGCTGGCGCTGATCGACGCCGCCCGCAAGGACCCGCGCGTGCTGGGCATGATCCTGTCGATCGACAGTCCGGGCGGCTCGGTCGCCGGCGGCGAGTCGCTGCACGACGCGATCGACCGCTTCGCGGCGCGCAAGCCGGTGGTCGCGGTGATGGGCGGCGTCGCGGCCTCCGCCGGCTACATGATCGCGGTGCCGGCGGCGAGGATCTTCGCCTCCAACGCCACCCTGACCGGCTCGATCGGCGTGCTGCTGCAATCCCCCGACGTCTCCGGCCTGCTCGGCAAGCTGGGCGTGGGCGTGGACGAGCTGGTGTCGGGGCCGCTGAAGGGCCAGCCCAGCGTGGTCAAGCCGCTCTCGCCCGAGGGACGGGCGATGCTGCAGGGCGTGGTGATGGACCTCTACGGGCAGTTCGTGGACATGGTCGCGAGCGGCCGTCACATGGACGCGGCCCGCGTGCGCAGCCTCGCCGACGGGCGTCCCTACACCGGTCGCCAGGCGATCGGGCTCGGGCTGGTCGACCAGATCGGCACCGAGCAGGACGCCAGGCTGTGGCTCGCGCGGGCCAAGCACATCTCGGTCGCCACCGAGGCGCGCGAGCTGAAGCCGGCCGAGCAGGGCCCCTGGTGGCGGCGCCAGGTGGGCGCGGTGCTGGAGGACGTCACGACCACGGCGCTGAACCGGCTCATTGCGGGATCGTCCATGAAAACCCTTATTCCGCAAGGGCTTGTGCTTGACGGCCCGTTGGCGCTCTGGCAACCTTGACAGCCTGTTCGGGGGGACAGGATGACCAAGTCGGAGTTGATCGCCGAGCTCGCTTCGGCCAATCCCCACCTCCTGAGCCGCGACATCGAGCTGATCGTCTCGACCGTGTTCGACGAGATCACCGCGGCGCTGTCGCGCGGCGCCCGCGTCGAGTTGCGCGGCTTCGGCGCCTTCACGGTCAAGCAGCGCGACGCCCGCACCGGCCGCAACCCACGCACCGGCGAGGCGGTGGCGGTCGACGAGAAGATGGTGCCGTTCTTCAAGGCCGGGAAGGAGCTGCGCGAGCGGGTCAACCAGCGCGGACCCGGTCGCCGAAGCTGAGCGCGCTGCGTTGATCGCGTACGAGGTGGTGATCGATGGTCTCGGCTCATGTTCTTGTTATGTTCGAGATCCTGCGATAGGCTCGCGAGAGCCTGGGAGAGGAACTGCCTGATGAAGCGGACCATTCGCCACCGGCTCTGCCTCACCATCATCGCCGCTGCCGGGCTGGCATCGACGCAGGCGCCGGCGCGCGAGCGCCTGCTGCGCTGCGCGACCTCGCAGGCATCCACCCGGTTCGGCCACCCGACGCCGGACGCCGCGCGGCGCCGCTCCTACGCGCCGCTGCGCAACGCGATGTTCTTCTCGCCACCCGGATCCGCCTGCAGGTGGAGGGTCGCGCAGCGTCATGGCTGAACCGCACCGCGGCCGCGCCGGCCGGTCCCTCGCCCGCTCGCGGAGCTGAACATGTTCAGGAAACCGGATCCCGACGCGAAGGCGGCGGACGCGTCGACCAAGCCGGTAGTTCCGGGGAAGCCGGTCGTCGCGGACAGGCCGATGCCCGCGGGCAAGCAGGCCTACGAGGCACGCCGCGCGGCCAAGGCCGGCGTCAGCCTGGAGCGCTGGATGGCGGACAAGCAGAAGCGCGCCCAGGCCGAGCTCGAGGCGGTACGTCGCGCGCGCAGCAAGGCTCCCGCCAAGCGCGGCTTCCTCAAGCGTCTGCTGGATCGGGCCCACAAGCCGCTCTGAGCGCGCGCCTCGGCAGCGACCGATCCGGCTGCACGCTGGCGCTGCATGCCGACTGGAGCGCGCATCCGGCCAAGCGCTGGATGACCTGGGCGATCCGGCGGCCCGGCGGCTGGCACGCCGAGGCGCCGCAGCCGGTCGGCGATCCCGGCTCGCTGCTGCGCCGTCTGCGCGCGCGGGCGGCCGATGGCGGCGTCGCGTTCGGCATCGACTGCCCGCTCGGCCTGCCGCGCGACTACGTGCAGCGCCATCCCGGCGAATGCCGCGACTTCCGCGAGTTCCTCGCCGCTCTCGACGCCAAGCCGCGGTGGCTGGAGGTGTGCGGGCAGCTCGACGAGGTCGACGCGGGGCGCCCGTTCTACCCGCGGCTGGCGTCTCGCGGCCTGCGTCGCGCCGCCCACGCGGCGGCGCTCGGGCTGGACGGGCCGGCGTCGCTGTATCGCCGCTGCGATCTCGCCACCGCCACCCGCCCGGCCGGCGCGCCGCTGTTCTGGACCCTCGGCGCCCCCCAGTCGGGCAAGGCGGCGATCGCGGCGTGGCGCGACCTGGTGCTGCCGGCGCTTGGCGAGGAGCCGGCGCTGCTGCATCTCTGGCCGTTCGACGGCGACCTGGCGGCCTGGCGGTCGGCGCCCCCGGCGGCCGGACGGGTGCTGCTCGCGGAGACCTATCCGGCGGAGGTGCTGGATCAGCTCGGGCTGCGCCTGCGTTCGACCTCGGCCGGTTCCGCGACGAGGCGCGGCAGCAAGCGCCGGCAGTCGGACCGCGCGGCCCTGGCACCCGGGCTGCACGCCGCGCTGGGCGCGCTCTCGGTCGCCACCGCGCCGGCGCTGCGGGCGGCGCTGGATGACGGCTTCGGCGCCGATGCGGCCGCCGAGGATCGTTTCGACAGCGTCCTCGGCTTGCTCTGCGTGCTCTCGGTGCTGGAAGGGCATCGCCCGGACGAGGTTCCGCGAGACCCCTGGGTGCGGCGCTGGGAGGGCTGGGTCCTCGGCCTTCCGCCGTAGCTGCCCGACCGCTCCGCGACGCCTCGGGCCTGACCAGGGCACCGCGCGTGCGGCAGCGATGGCCAGCTCATTGCACCATCCGTATAGTCGGCCGCCTGGGTGCGACGACACGGAGGGTGCGACGGTGCTGGACTTCAACGAGACCGGAGCCGCGATCGAGCCTCATCTCGTGGAGCGGACGACCGTCGTGCCGGTGATCCTCTCCGGCGGCTCCGGCAGCCGCCTCTGGCCGGTCTCGCGCGCGAGCTTTCCCAAGCAGCTCTGGCCGCTGATCTCCGAGCGCAGCCTGCTGCAGGAGACCGCCCTGCGCGGCGTCGGCGAAGGCTTCGCCGCCCCCATCATCGTCTGCAACCACGAGCATCGCTTCCTGATCGCCGAGCAGCTGCGCGAGGCCGGCATCGAGGGCGCCCGCATCGTGCTCGAGCCGGTCGGCCGCAACTCGGCACCGGCGCTGGCCGCGGCGGCGCTGCTGGTGGCCGAGGAGAACCCGCGCGCGGTGCTGTGGATGATGGCGGCGGACGCGGCCATCACCAAGCCGGAGGCCCTGGCCGAGGCGGTCGCGGCCGCGGTGGCGGCGGCACTCTGCGGCCGGCTGGTCACCTTCGGCATGAAGCCGGTGCGCCCGGAGACCGGCTACGGCTACATCGAGGCCGGCGAGCCGCTGCCCGGCCTGCCCGGGGTGCGCGCCCTGTCGTGCTTCGTCGAGAAGCCCGACCTGGAGCGGGCGGTGGAGCTGGTCGCGTCGGGTCGGCACCTCTGGAACTCGGGCATGTACGTGTTCACCGCCGAGACCCTGCTCGAGGAGATGCAGCTCTACGCTCCCGCGGTGCTGGCGGCGGCACGTCGCGCGGTGGAGGCGCGCAGCAGCGACCTGCACTTCATCCGCCTCGACACCGCCTCGTTCATCGAGGCGCCCGACATCAGCATCGACTACGCGGTCGCCGAGCACACCCACCGCGCCGCCGTGGTGCCGGCCGACCTGGGCTGGTCCGACGTCGGCAGCTGGGACGCGCTGTGGGACATCAGCGAGAAGGACAAGACCGGCAACGTCGCGGTGGGCGACGTCTTCCTCGAGCACACCCGCAACTGCTACGTGCGCAGCGACGGCATCGTCACCGCGGTCACCGGGCTGCAGGACGCCATCGTCGTGGTCACCGAGGACGCGGTGATGGTCACCCACCGCGACCGCGCGCAGGACGTCAAGAAGGTGGTGGAGCGGCTGCGCGCGCATGGCCGACACGAGGCGGTGGCGCATAACCGGATCTACCGGCCCTGGGGCTTCCAGGAGGCGCTGACCGCGGGCGACCGCTTCCAGGTCAACCGGGTGCTGATCTCGCCGGGCGGCAAGCTGTCGCTGCAGAAGCACTACCATCGGGCGGAGCACTGGATCGTGGTGGCCGGAGTGGCGATGGTGGTGCGCGACGGCGAGGAGCTGCTGGTGCGGGAGAACGAGAGCGTCTACCTGCCGCTGGGATGCGAGCACCGGGTGGGCAATCCCGGGCGTATCCCGCTGATCCTGATCGAGGTGCAGTCCGGCTCCTACCTCAAGGAGGACGACGTGGTCCGGATCGAGGACGAGTACGGGCGGGTCTAGGTCGCGTGGCGGCTCATCGCGTGGTGCCGTTAGGGTCCGCTAGCCGCGCGACGGCATCTCGGTGAGCAGGAAGTCGCGGAACACGGCGACCCGCTTGGAGGTGCGCAGCTCCTCGGGATAGACGAAGT
>CAXTNB010000058.1:4911-10608 GCA_964245385.1 uncultured Acetobacteraceae bacterium
GGCCTCGATCACCGGCGACTTCACCTGCGACAGGATCTTCTTCAGGCCGGGCCGCTCGTTGACGATGTAGTGCGGCAGCGAGCCGATGCCGAGCCCGGCCTCGATCGCGTCCGCCATCGCGGCGAAGTTGTTGACCTCGAAGGTGGAGCTGCGCTTCTGCCCGTTCACCTTGCCGGCGGTGGCGAGCCAGTTGATGTCCGGCGCCGGCGGCTGGTACGAGCCGAACAGCACCAGCTTGTGCTCGTCGAGCTCGTCGAGGCCGGACGGCGTGCCGGCGGCTTCCAGGTAGGCGGGCGAGGCGCAGGCCGGCATGTGGATGTCGGCGAGATGCCGCTGCACCAGGTCGGGCTGGCGCGGCGGATGCATGCGTATCGCCACGTCGGCCTCGCGCATGCCCAGGTCGAGGTCGCCGTCCTCGAGGATGAGCGTGATGCTGACGTCGGGGTTGGTGCGCAGGAACGCGGGCAGCCTGGGGGTCAGCCACATGCTGCCGAAGCCGGTGGTGGTCGTCACCTTCAGGCGGCCGGCCGCCTTCTCCTTGCTCTCGGTGAGCAGCGCCTCCGTCATCGCGAGCTTGGCGAACACCTCGCGGACGGTGCGGTTCATCGCCTCGCCCTGCTCGGTCAGGATCAGCCCGCGCGCGTGTCGGTGGAACAGCGGCACCTGCAGCGCCTCTTCGAGTGCCGAGATCTGCCGCGACACCGCGGACTGGCTGAGGTTGAGCACGTCCCCGGCATGGGTGAAGCTGCCCGCCTCGGCCACGGCGTGGAAGATGCGGAGCTTGTCCCAGTCCATGCTCATGCTGCGCCGCTCACTTCCGGGTCATGTGGCCGCGCCCGGCCGCCGTCACGCGGCGGCCAGAACATCGGCGGAGTGCCGCTCCGCCAGGTACTTCTCCGCCTCCAGCGCCGCCATGCAGCCGGTGCCGGCGGCGGTCACCGCCTGGCGGAACACCTTGTCCTGCACGTCGCCGGCGGCGAACACCCCCGGCAGCGAGGTCTGCGTCGTGCCCGGCCGGGTGATCACGTAGCCCTCCTCGTCGAGCGCCACCTGGTCGCGGAACACCGACGTGTTGGGCGTGTGTCCGATCGCGACGAACACCCCGTCCACCGCCAGGCGCGACGGCGCGTCGCTGACGATGTCGCGCAGCAGCAGGCCGCCCACCACCGGCGGCGTCCCGACCTCGGTGATGTCCTCCACCACGCTGTTCCAGATCACCGAGACCTTGGGATGGGAGAACAGCCTGTCCTGCAGGATCTTCTCCGCGCGCAGCCGGTCGCGACGGTGGATCAGGGTCACGTGGTCGGCGTGGTGGGTGAGGTAGAGCGCCTCCTCGACCGCCGTGTTGCCGCCGCCCACCACCGCGACGCGCCGGCCGCGATAGAAGAATCCGTCGCAGGTGGCGCAGGCGGAGACGCCCGCCCCCTGCAGCCTCTTCTCCGCCGGCAGTCCGAGCCAGCGCGCCTGTGCGCCGGTGGCGATGATGACGCTGCCCGCGAGGTAGACGTCGCCGGAATCGCCGACCAGCCGGAACGGCGCTCCCGGCGCGCGCGGAGCGGTCAGGTTCGCCTCCATGATCAGGTCATGGATGATGCGGGTGCCGACATGCTCGGCCTGGCTCGCCATCTGCTCCATCAGCCAGGGGCCCTGGATCGCGTCGGCGAAGCCCGGGTAGTTCTCGACGTCGGTGGTGATCATGAGCTGGCCGCCGGGCTGCAGGCCGGCGACCAGGACCGGCCGGAGGTTGGCCCGCGCGGCGTAGATGGCGGCGGTATAGCCGGCCGGTCCGGCGCCGATCACCAGCACCTCGGTCGAAATCGTCTCGGTCATGGTCTCGGTCTGCACTCTCGGGACGGTGAGGATATCGGTCGGGTTCGCGGCGGTGCAAGCGAGATGCCTGGCTCCGCGGGCCGGCCCATGCGTTTCGCGCGGCTTTGCGGCTTTCCTGCCGCTGCCCTATATGCTCGCGCCGAGGATGACCTCCCAACAGATGATGGACACGACTCGCTTGACCGAGCTTGACGCCATCGACCGGCGGATCGTGGCCGAGCTCCAGGAAGACGGCCGCATCACCAACGTCGAGCTGGCCCGTCGTGCCGGCATCTCGGCACCGCCCTGCCTGCGCCGGGTGCGCCGGCTGGAGGAGATGGGCGTGATACGCGGCTACCACGGCGACAGCGACCCGCAGCTGCTCGGCTGGCCGATCGTGTTCTTCGCGCTGATCGGCCTCGACAGCCAGCGCGACGCGGTGCTGGCCGGCTTCGAGGCGCTGGTGGCGGCCTGGCCGGAGGTGCGCGAGTGCCACATGATCCGCGGCGGCGGCGATTTCCTGCTGCGCCTGATGGCGCGCGACACCGCGCACGAGAACCAGCTTACCCGGCGCCTCACCGAGGCCGCGCATGTCAGTCGCGTGCAGACCCTGCAGACCATCCGCACCAGCCGCGACCTCGCCGGCGTGCCGATCGACTCCCGCTGAGGCACATGTCCGCGCCCGCCATGACGATTCCCGCGCCGGTGCTCTCGGGCACGCCGCAGCTCAGCATCGTGGTGCCCTGCTACCAGGAGCGCGAGAACGTGCGTCCGCTGGTGGCCGCCCTCGCCGTCGCGCTCGCCGGACGTCGCTGGGAGGTGGTGTTCGTCGACGACGACAGCCCCGACGGCACCGCCGCCGAGATCCGCGCCCTGGCCGCCACCGATCCGCGCGTGCGCGGGCTTCGTCGCATCGGCAGGCGCGGTCTGTCGTCGGCGGTGATCGAGGGCGTGCTGGCGTCGTCGGCCGAGATCATCGCGGTGATGGACGGCGACCTGCAGCATGACGAGACCCGGCTCGCCTCGATGGTCGATGCGGTGCGCGACGGGCGCTGCGACATCGCCGTCGGCAGCCGGCACGTGCGCGGCGGCGACAGCGAGGGGCTGTCGGCACCCTGGCGGCGACAGCTGTCGGAGCTCGGCATCCGGATGGCGCAGGCCGTGCTGCCGGTGCGCCTGAGCGACCCGATGAGCGGCTTCTTCGCCTGCCGTCGCGCCTATTTCGAGCAGCTGTCGCCCCGGCTCAGCGCCACCGGCTTCAAGATCCTGCTCGACCTGATCCTGAGCGCGCCGCGGCCGCCGCGGGTGCTGGAAGTGCCCTGCCACTTCAAGGAGCGCGCCGCCGGCGAGAGCAAGCTGGACGCGCTGGTGCTGGTGCAGTTCGCCGCCATGCTGCTGGACAAGGCGGCGCACGGCCTGCTGCCGATGCGCTTCCTCGCCTTCGCCCTGGTCGGCGCGGTGGGTGTCGCGGTCAATCTCGCGGTGCTGGAGGTGGCGCGGCTGTGCGGCTCGGATTTCGCCGCCGCCCAGATCGTCGCGACCCTGGTGTCGATGGTCGCCAATTTCGGCCTCAACAACTCCCTGACCTACCGCGACCGTCGCCTGCGCGGCCGCAGGCTGTGGCTCGGCCTGACCGTGTTCATGCTGGTGTGCGGCATGGGGGCGATCGCCAATGTCGGCATCGCGACCGCGCTCGTCGCCACCCATCGCGGCTGGGACTTCGCCGGCGCCGCCGGTGCCGCGATCAGCGTGGTGTGGAACTACGCCGTCTCCTCGACCCTGATCTGGCGCATGCGCTGATGCGCTCCGAGCCGCGCCGCATGCTGCGGCCGGCCGGACCGCTGGCGGCCCCGTGGCTCGTGGCAACGTGGCTCGTGGCGTTGGCGACGCTCACCGCGCTGCGCCTGCTGGTCGCCGGCAGCTCGGCACTCTCTCCCGACGAGGCCTATTACTGGACCTGGTCGCGCGCCCTGGCGCCGGGCTACCTCGACCATCCGCCGATGACGGCGCTGTGGATCCGCGCCGGAACCTGGCTGCTCGGCGACACCGCGCTGGGCGTGCGTCTGCTATCGCCGCTCGCCGCCGGCTGCGGCACGCTGCTGCTGGCGGCGGCCTGCATCGACCTGATCGACGCGGCACCGACGCTGCGCCGCGAATGCGCGCTGGTCGCGGCGGTGCTGCTGAACGCCACCCTGCTGCTCGGCGTGGGTGCGGTGACCATGACGCCGGACACGCCGCTGCTGTTCTTCTGGACCGCAGCACTGTTCGCGCTGGGCCGGGTGATCGCGACCGGCGACGGGAGGTGGTGGCTGGCTGCCGGACTGGCGATCGGGCTGGCGCTGGACAGCAAGTACACCGTCCTGCTCCCCGGAGTAGGGTTGGCGCTGTGGCTGCTCGCGACGCGAGGGGGACGCGGCTGGCTGCGCACGCCGTGGCCCTGGCTCGCGGGGCTGATCGCGCTGCTGCTGTTCGCTCCGGTGCTGTCCTGGAACGCCCGGCACGGCTGGGCGAGCTTCCTCAAGCAGGGCGGCCGCACCGCGGCGTGGCACCCTGCCGACGCCGCGCGCTACCTGGCCGAGCTGCTCGGCGGCCAGGTCGGCCTCGCGACGCCCCTGATCTTCGTCCTGTTCCTGTGCGGCATGGGCCGGATCGTCCGCAACCCGTGGTCGGCGCCCGCCGGATCTTCCCTGCTCGGGTTCGTGACACTCCCGGCGGCGGTGGTGTTCATCGAGCACGCGCTGGGCGACCGGGTGCAGGCGAACTGGCCCGGCCTGCTCTATCCCGGCTGCGCGATCGCGGCGGCGCCGCTGCGCTGGCGCTGGCGCGGTGCCGCCGCCTGCGGCCTGCTGCTCACCGCCCTCGTCTACCTCCAGTCCACGGCGGCCCCGGTGTCGTTGCCGCGCAAGCTCGACGTCACCCTGGTGAGGCTGGCCGGCTGGCAGCGACTGGCCGGCCAGGCCGAGGCACTGGCGCGGGCGGATCGCCCCGCCGCGGCCTTCATCGCCGCCGACGAGTACGGCCTCGCCAGCGAACTCGCGTTTTCGTTACCTCGCGACGTGGTGCTCGCGGCAGAGCCGCGCTGGCGCCTGTTCGCACTGCGGCACCCCGGTGCCGGTGGGGCCACCGGCCTGCTGCTGCGGTCGCTGCGGCGCCGGGGCGTTCCCGACGAGCGATTGTTTTCAGAAGCCGTTCCCGTGGGCGAGCTGTGCCGCGGTCGTGGCGGCCGGGTCGCCGAGCGCTACCGCGTCTACCGCGTCACCGTGCGTACCGGACTGCCGCAAGCCCTGCGTGCGCAGCTCGTCCAGCTGCCGTCTCCGCGACGTTAGCAGTCGCTTAACCCGCCTGCGCCACCATGCTCCCGGGCGATTCAGGGGATGGTGCATGGCGGGCAAGGGAGGCGGCAAACGATCCGGCGATCCGCGCAAGTCCCGTCCCAGCATCATCGTCCGGCGGGAGGAGATCATCGAGGGCAGCCATCACGGCGGCGCCTGGAAGGTGGCGTATGCCGACTTCGTGACCGCGATGATGGCGTTCTTCCTGCTGATGTGGCTGCTGAACGCGACCACCGACCAGCAGCGTCGCGGCATCGCCGCGTATTTCAGCCCGATGGCCGAGGTCGAGCACGGCTTCTCCAACGCCGGCATGGTGCCTGGCGGCACGAGCCCGGTCGCCGACGCGGCCCAGCTGGTCGACCAGGGCCCGATGCAGCTCGCCACGCTCTCCGCCCACGGCGACACCAGCAAGACCGAGAACGACGGCGAGCCGGATGCCGGCACCGCCGACGTGTCGCAACCCGGCCCGATCGGCGGGGCCGGCGCCGCGGCGAATCCGCCGGCGTCGCCGGCGCCGGCCGATCCGCCCGCCGACCCCGCGTCCGGCGACGCGGCC
>CAXTNB010000059.1:0-5540 GCA_964245385.1 uncultured Acetobacteraceae bacterium
CAGTAGTAGCGCGTCTCCTCGGTGGAGATCGCGAACCGGGTGCGGTCGATCAGGCCGCGCAGCATGCCCGACGGGATGCGGAACCGGTGCGGCAGGCTGCCCGCGGTCATCGACGGAAAATCGTCGATCGCCAGCACGTTGAGGCTGGTGGCAAAGCGGCCGGCGCGCAGCGCCAGCGGCGCGTCGCCGCCGCCATGGTCGAACTCGATCTCGGCACCGTCCGGCAGCTTGCGCACGATCTCGTAGAGCACCGAGGCGGGCGCGGTGGTGGCGCCGTCGCGCGACACCCCGGCCGCGATGGTCTCGACCACGGCGATCTCCATGTCGGTCGCGGTCAGGCTGAGCCGGCCCTCGCGGGCGGCGATCAGCACGTTGGCCAGGATCGGGATGGTGTTGCGCTTCTCGGCCACGCTCTGGATATGGGCGAGCGCCTTGAGCAGCGTCGCGCGGTCGGCCTTCAGCTTCATGATACGCGAGTCCCCTGCGCCGGACCTGCGGATCCGGGGGAGCGAGACTAGCAGCCCCGCACCGGACCGCAAACAGCCCGGGTCCCGCCTGCCTGCCGTGCCGTCCGGGAAGAGACCGTCGAGCGCAGGGCGGCGGCTCAGCTCTCCAGCATGCGGCGCAGCAGCTCGACATCCTCGGCGAAGGCGGTGTCGCGCTCCATCAATTCGGCGACGCGCGACACCGCGTGCATCACCGTGGTGTGGTCGCGGTTGCCGAACTTGCGTCCGATCTCCGGCAGCGAGCGGCTGGTGAGCTGCTTGGCGAGGAACATCGCCACCTGGCGCGGCCGCGCCACCGCGCGCGCGCGGCGGGCGGAGGACATGTCGGTCAGGCGTATGTTCCAGTGCTCGGCGACCTTGCGCTGGATCTCCTCGATGGTGACGCGCCGGTCGTGCGCCTTGAGGATGTCGTGCAGCACCTCCTGCGTCGCGTCCAGCGTCACCGGACGGCCGAACAGGTTGGCGTGCGCGATCATGCGGTTCAGCGCACCTTCCAGCTCGCGCACGTTGGTGGTGATCTTGTGCGCCAGGAACTCCAGCACCTTGGGCGGCACCGCGACGCCGGACGCCAGCGCCTTGGCTTCCAGGATGGAGATGCGCAGCTCGAAGGTGGTGGCGTGCAGGTCGGCCACCATGCCGCAGCCGAGGCGCGTGCGCAGGCGGTCCTCGAGCCCGGACAGGTCCGACGGCGACTTGTCGGCCGACACCACGATCTGCTTGCCCGCGTCCACCAGGGCGTTGAAGGTGTGGAAGAACTCCTCCTGGGTGTTGTCCTTGCCGATCAGGAACTGCAGGTCGTCGATCATCAGCACGTCGACCGATCGAAGCTGCTCCTTGAACTCCATGGTCTGCTGCGAGCGGATCGCGGCGATGAAGCGGTACATGAACTTCTCGGCCGACATGTAGGCCACCGACACCCGGCCGCCGCGCGTCAGCTCCAGGCCGATCGCGTGCATCAGGTGCGTCTTGCCGAGCCCGACGCCGCCGTACAGGAACAGCGGATTGAAGCCCGGGCTGGAGGGCCGCTCGGCGACGCGCCGGGCGCAGGCATGGGCGAACTCGTTGGGCTTGCCGACCACGAAGCTGTCGAAGGTGAAACGCGGATCGAGCGGCGCCGCGAGCTCGGCGCGCGCGACCGCCGCCTGAGGCTCGGCGACGACGGCCGGCGCCTGTCCGCGGATCGGCGCCGCGTCGTCGGGTGACGCGGCCGACGCGGCACCGCTTGTCGCGCCGCGCCCGAGATCGTGGCCGGTGCCGGAGCGGCCGAGATCGGGTTCGCTGCCGAGCTGCAGCTCCACGCGCCGGATCTCGGTCACCTCGGCGTGCCACAGCGCGCTCAGCCGATCGCCGTACTGGCTGCGCACCCAGTCGCGCAGGAACCGGGTCGGCAGCAGCAGCGTGATCTCGTCGCCCTCGGCGTCGCCGAGGCGGATCTGACGCAGCCAGGTGCGGTACTCGACGTCGCCGACCTCGACCTGCAGCCGCGAGCGGATACGGGACCAGTTCGCCTCGAAGCGATGCGGCAGCGTCGTCGGTGCGGCGTGCTCGACGGCGGGAAGCTCCGCCGACAGCTCTACCGACAGGTCCCTCGGCAGATCCCGGGCCGTTGCCGCGAAGTCAGGCTCGACGGCACGATTTCTCGAATCCACTCTCACCCACCTTACTCCTAGCCACGCACGCGGCCGAATTCTCGATCGGCGCGACGACCACGTCCCGCTGTGAACACGGTTCTACCGATGCCGCCGAAGCGGATTTTCGAGCGCATACGGGATCGGGATACGTCGTCTGTTACAGCTTGCGGTCATCACAACGACCGTGGCGGACAGTAAAACAGAGGTTAGGGGGTCGCAACGGGAATCTAAGCGATAACCTGACTTCCCAAAAATGAGGCAAAGTCAAGTAAACACGTCAGTTTTTAGCGGAAACGAACAGAGAACATCGTTCACGACTGCAACAACGACGAGAAGGACCGAGCGCACCGCCCGGTCCTATTTACGTTCTATTGTCGCGCCGGCTGAGAAGCCGGCGGCGGCGTCAGGCGGTGGTGGCGATCGCCTTGATGCGCGCCGAAAGGCGGGAGATCTTGCGTGCGATCGTGTTGTGGTGCGCGATGCCCTTGCCGGCGGCGCGCTGCATCTCCGGCTGCGCGGCGCGCAGTGCCGCCGAGGCCTGCTGCTTGTCGCCGCTCGCGATCGCGGTCTCCACCTTCTTGATGAAGGTGCGCACGCGCGACCTGCGCGCGACGTTGCGTGCGGTGCGGACCTCGGTCTGCCGGATGCGCTTGCGCGCCGATGCGGTGTTCGCCATGGCTTCTGTTCAATCCGATGTCGTCGGTCGCGGCCTCACGCGGTTCGTGCGATCAGGCCCCTGGAAGGGTGCGGGTTCTAGGCCCAGGAGCGGAGGGAAGTCAAGAACCCGGCCGATGGCAACAGGGATCGGGCGTGATCGGCTGGTCCGTGCCCTAGCGCTGCAGCCTCGGGCAGAAGAAGCTGCTGCGTGCCGACTGCACGACGCGTTCGATGCCGGCGCAGCCGGGAGGGCCGGGACAATCCGGACATCGCTCGCCGAGCCGGCCGTAGACCTTCCAGGCATGCTGGAAGTAGCCGAGTTCCCCATCGGGCTGCACGTAGTCGCGCAGGCTCGAGCCGCCGGCGGCGATGGCCTCGGTCAGCACCGCCTTGATCGCGGCGACCAGCCGCGCCGCGCGCGCCGGCCCGACGCTCGCGGCCTGGCGCGTCGGCGACAGGCGCGCGCGGAACAGCGCCTCGCACACGTAGATGTTGCCCAGGCCCGCGACCACCCGCTGGTCCAGCAGCGACGCCTTCAGGCTGGTCCTGCGGCCGCGCAGCGAGGCGGCGAGGCTGGCCGCGTCGAAGCCCGGCTCCAGCGGTTCCGGTCCCATGCCCTCCAGCAGGCGATGCGCCGGCTCGTCGCGCGTGGCGAGCAGGTCGACGGCACCGAAGCGTCGCGGATCGACGAGGCCGAAGCGGCAGCCCTGCTCGGTCTCCATCACCAGGTGCTCGTGCGGCGTCACCAGCACCGGCGCGGCCGGATCGAGCCGCGTGAGGTTGACCCGCCCCGACATGCCGAGATGCAGCAGCATGGTGTCGTCGCCCTGCAGGCGCATCAGGATGTACTTGCCGCGCCGCCGGAAACTCTCCACGCGGGCGCCGCGCAGGCGCTCGGCCAGGCCGGACGGCATCGCCCAGCGCAGGTCCGGGCGGCGCATCTCGGCATGGATGATGGTGTGACCCTGCAGATGCGCGCGCATCCCGCGCATCACGGTCTCGACTTCAGGCAGTTCCGGCATCGCTGCGACGCAGGCTATACCTGCGGGCCATGAGCGACAATCCAGCGCCTGCCACAGCACCGCCTCCGACCGGCCCCGGCGAACGCACCGATTTCGGCTACCGCAGCGTGCCGCGCGACGCCAAGAAGCCGATGGTGCGCGCCGTGTTCGACAGCGTCGCCCCGATGTACGACCTGATGAACGACCTGATGTCGCTCGGCATCCATCGGGTCTGGAAGCGCGTGTTCGTCGCCACGCTGGGGCCGCGCCCCGGCCTGTCGCTGCTCGACCTCGCCGGCGGCACCGGCGACGTCAGCTTCGGATGGCTGCGCGGCGGCGGCGGCCCGTCGATCCTGTCCGACATCAACGCCAGCATGCTCTCGGTCGGCCGCGACCGGGCGCTGTCGGCCGGCCTGGTCTCGCAGCTCGGCTTCCTGGTCGCCGACGCCGAGCGCCTGCCCCTGCCCGACCGCTGCGTCGAGCGCGTCTCGATCGCCTTCGGCCTGCGCAACTGCACCGACAAGGAGGCGGTGCTGGCGGAGGCGCGGCGCGTGCTGCGCCCGGGCGGACGCTTCCTCTGCCTGGAATTCTCCCGCGTGCAGGTCGCGGCCCTGGCGCCGGTCTACGACGCCTGGTCGTTCGGCGTGCTGCCGCGACTGGGCTCGCTGGTCGCCGGCGACGCCGACAGCTACCGCTACCTCGCCGAGAGCATACGCACCTTTCCCGACCAGGAGACGCTGGCGGCGATGCTGCGCGCCGCCGGCTTCGCCCGCGTCGGCGTGCGCAACCTCTCCGGCGGCATCGCCGCGATCCATTCCGGCTGGCGCGTGTGACGCCTCCCGCCACCCTCGCCGGCAGACGCGTGCTGCTGGTGATCAGCGGCGGCATCGCGGCGTACAAGTCGCTGGAGCTGATCCGCCTGCTGACCGCCCAGGGATGCCGCGTCTCCTGCGCGATGACGCGGTCCGGCACGCAGTTCGTCACCCCGCTCAGCGTCCAGGCGCTGACCGGCGAGCCGGTGCACGCGGAGCTGTTCTCGCTGACCGAGGAGAGCGAGATGGGCCACATCGCGCTGTCGCGCTCCGCCGACCTGATCGTGGTCTGCCCGGCCTCGGCCGACATCCTGGCGCGTATGGCGGCGGGCCTCGCCGACGACCTGGCCACGACGCTGCTGCTCGCCACCGACACCGCGGTGCTGGCGGCGCCGGCGATGAACGTGCGCATGTGGGAGCATCCGGCGACCCGCGCCAACCTCGACCTCCTGCGCGCCCGCGGCGTGCAGCTGGTCGGTCCCGCGGAGGGCGCGATGGCCTGCAACGAGTTCGGCGCCGGACGGCTCGCCGAGCCTGCCGACATCCTGGCCGCGATCGTCGCCCTGCTGCGGCCGGCGCTGCTGCCGCTCGCCGGCCGGCGCGTCCTGGTCACCGCCGGGCCGACGCACGAGCCGGTCGATGCGGTGCGCTATCTCGCCAACCGCTCCAGCGGCAAGCAGGGCTACGCGATCGCCGCCGCGCTGCACGCGCGCGGCGCCGCGGTCACCCTGGTCAGCGGACCGGTGGCGCTCGACGCGCCCGCCGGGGTGCGCCGGATCATGGTGCAGACCGCCCAGCAGATGCACGACGCCTGCCTGGACGCGCTGCCCGCCGACGTCGCCGTGCTCGCCGCCGCGGTCGGCGACTGGCGCGTGCGCGTCGCCCGGCAGGGCAAGCTCAAGAAGCAGCCCGGTGCCGCACCGCCCAGCCTCG
>CAXTNB010000059.1:5550-10587 GCA_964245385.1 uncultured Acetobacteraceae bacterium
GAAGAAGGGGCCGGGCCCGGCGCCGATGCTGGATCTGGTGCCCAATCCCGACATCCTGGCGACCCTGTCGCGGGCCGGCGCCTCCCGCCCGGGGCTGCTGATCGGCTTCGCCGCCGAGACCGACGACGTCGTCGCCCACGCCGCCGCCAAGCGGTCGCGCAAGGGCTGCGACTGGATCGTGGCCAACGACGTGGGCCCAGCCAGCGGGATCACCGGCGGCGTCATGGGCGGCGACGAGAACCGGGTGCACCTGATCAGCGACGAGGGCGTCGAGGACTGGCCGCGCCTGGACAAGCGGGCGGTCGCGGACCGGCTCGCCGAGCGGATCGTGCGGCAGCTGCAGCAGGCGCCCGCGCCGTGACCGCGCCCGTGCGCAGCATCCTGGTGCGACGGCTGCCGCACGGCGAAGGGCTCGAGCTGCCCGCCTACGCCACCGCCGGCGCCGCCGGCATGGACCTGCTGGCCGCGATCGTCGAGCCGGTCACCATCGCGCCGGGCGAGCGGGCGCTGATCCCGACCGGGCTCGCGGTGGCACTGCCGCCGGGGCACGAGCTGCAGATCCGGCCGCGCTCGGGCCTCGCGCTGAGGCACGGCATCGTCGTGCCCAACAGCCCCGGCACGATCGACGAGGACTACCGCGGCGAGATCGGCGTGATCCTGCTCAACGCCGGCAACGAGCCGTTCCGCATCGAGCGCGGCGCCCGCATCGCCCAGGCCGTGCTCGCCCCGGTGCTGCGCGCGGTCTGGCAGCAGAGCGACGCGCTGCGGGAGACGGCGCGCGCCGGCGGCGGCTTCGGCAGCACCGGCATCCATCCGGTCGCGCTCCCGCTCGACGCCGCGGCACCCGACGAAAGCTGACCCGGATCATCGGCAGGGACTGGCCGCACCCCGGGGGGCTGGAGTAAAGCAGCGGGGCCGCCGCAGGACCGCTCGCCCGCCTGCCTTGCTTCGGCGATATCATGGCCTTGGCACGGGATGGCTGGATGCTGAGAGATCGTCTTCCGGCCAACGTCGCCGCGCGCACCGCGCCCAACCTGTTCGACGTCGCGGTGATCCTGTGCATGCTGGGCCTGGCGGTCGCGATCGGCGCCGTCGCGCGCCACACCTTCGGGCCGCTGACCGCTCCGGGCGCGGTCGCCATCCACCTCGATCCGGCGTGGCTGCCCGGCTACGCGATGCGCACCACCCTGCGCATGTTCGCGGCCCTGCTCTGCTCGCTGCTGTTCACCTTCACCTACGCGGTCTGGGCCGCCAAGAGCCGACGCGCCGGGGTGATCCTGGTGCCGATCCTCGACATCCTGCAGTCCATCCCGATCCTGGGCTTCCTGACCTTCACCCTCGTGTTCTTCATGAGCCTGTTCCCGGGCCGCGTGCTCGGCGCCGAGCTGGCGGCGATCTTCACCATCTTCACCAGCCAGGCCTGGAACATGGCCTTCAGCATGTACCAGTCGCTGAAGACCATCCCCGGCGACCTGGAGGAGGCCGCCCGCTCCTTCGGCCTCTCCTCCTGGCAGCGCTTCTGGCGCCTGGAAGTCCCGTTCGCGATGCCCGGCCTGGTCTGGAACACGATGATGTCGATGTCGGGCGGCTGGTTCCTGGTCGTCGCCTCCGAAACCTTCACGGTCGGCGACACCAACGTCGTGCTGCCGGGCATCGGCTCCTACGTCGGCGCCGCGATCGCGCAACGCGACATACGCGCCGTCTTCTACGCGATCCTCGCCATGCTGGTGGTGATCCTGCTCTACGACCAGCTGCTGTTCCGCCCGCTGGTGGCCTGGTCGGCGCGGTTTCGCTTCGAGACCACGCAGGGCGCGGTCGCCGAGGACCCGTGGATGCTGGCGCTGCTCCGCCGGACCCGGCTGCTCAACCAGGCCAGCCGCCTGTTCGGCGAGTTTCTCACCCGCATCGGCGGCCTGCCGATCGGTCGCAGGCCCGGCGCGCCGCGTCGGACCGCGTTGCCGCCCCGCGTGCTCGACGGCATCTGGATCGGCGTGCTGAGCGTCGCGGTGGCGCTCGCGGTGTGGCAGCTGGTACTCTACGTCTCGAGCAGCCTGTCGGCGCACGAGGCCCTCCGCGTCATGCTGCTCGGCTGCTACACCATGGTCAGGGTGATCACGATGATCGTGCTGGCCTCGCTGATCTGGGTGCCGGTCGGCGTCTGGCTCGGGTTGCGGCCGGTCTGGGCACGCCGCGCGCAGCCGGTGGCGCAGTTCCTCGCCGCCTTCCCCGCCAACCTCGTCTACCCGATCTTCGTGCTGGCCATCGTGCACTACGCGCTCAACAGCAACGTCTGGCTGACGCCGCTGATGATCCTCGGCACGCAGTGGTACATCCTGTTCAACGTGATCGCGGGTGCCGCGGCATTCCCCGCCGACCTGCTGGAGGTGGCCCGCAACTTCGATCTGCGCGGCTGGCGCTGGTGGCTCCGGGTGATGATCCCCGGCATCTTTCCGTACTACGTGACCGGGGCGCTCACCGCCTCGGGGGGTGCATGGAACGCCGCCATGGTGTCGGAGGTCGCGTCGTGGGGCAGGACGACCCTGTCCGCGCAGGGTCTCGGCAGCTATATCTCCCAGGCCAGCGCGGCCGGCTCCACCGCCCGTGTCGCCCTGGGGATGGTGGCGATGTCGGCGTTCGTGCTCGCCTTCAACCGGATCGTGTGGCGACCGATGTACGCCTTCGCGCAGCGCCGCCTCACCTTCGCCTGACACCAGCCGACGAGAGGATTGCGCATGGACACAGTGCACAGCGCGCCGGACGCCGGACAGGCGCTGGCCACCGAGGAGCTGGTGCGGATCCGCGGCTGCCGGCAGGCCTACCACAAGGACAGCAACGCCGACCTGGTGGTGCTCGACGGCGTCGACCTGACGCTGCACGCCGGCGAGATCGTCGGCCTGCTCGGCCGCTCCGGCTCCGGCAAGTCGACGCTGCTGCGCATCGTCTCCGGCCTGCTGACGCCCAGCGCCGGCGACGTGCGCTGGCGCGGCGCGCCGCTGCGCGGTCCGGCCCCGGGGGTGGCGATGGTGTTCCAGTCCTTCGCGCTGTTTCCCTGGCTGACGGTGCAGGCCAACGTCGAGCTTGGCCTGGAGGCCAAGGGCATCGCGCGCGTGGAGCGCGAGAAGCTGGCGGAGGATGCGATCGACCTGATCGGCCTCGGCGGCTACGAGAACGCCTACCCCAAGGAGCTCTCCGGCGGCATGCGCCAGCGCGTCGGGCTGGCGCGCGGGCTGGTGGTGCATCCGGACCTGCTGCTGATGGACGAGCCGTTCTCGGCACTCGACGTGCTCACCGCCGAGAACCTGCGCACCGACCTGATCGAGCTCTGGTCGGAGAAGCGCCTGCCGGTGAAGTCGGTGCTGCTGGTGACCCACAACATCGAGGAGGCGGTGCTGATGTGCGACCGCATCCTGGTGTTCTCCTCCAACCCCGGCCGCGTTGCGCACGAGCTGAAGGTGCCGTTCGCGCACCCGCGCAACCGGCACGACTTCGCCTTCCGCCAGTTCGTCGACCGCATCTACGGGCTGATGACCAAGCGGGCGCCGGAGGCGACCACGCCCGACCTGGTGCCGGGCGGCAGCGTGCAGGCGATGAAGAAGTTCCAGGCGCTGCCGATGCTGCCGACCAACCTGATGGCCGGCCTGATGGAGACGGTGCTCGCCGAACCCTATCGCGGCCGCGCCGACCTGCCGCTGCTCGCGGCGTCGCTGCAGCTCGAGCTGGACGAGCTGCTGCCGCTCGGCGAGACCATGCAGCTGCTGCGCTTCGCCGAGCTGGAGGAGGGCGACATACGCCTGACCGAGGCCGGCACCACCTTCGTGCAGGCGGACCTGGACGAGCGCAAGCTGATCCTGCGCGAGAGCCTGCTGGGCAACATCCCGCTGGTCGCCGACATCCGCTCGGTGCTCGACGAGCGCTGGAACCATCGCGCCCGCGCCGAGCGCTTCCGCGACGAGCTGGAGGACCACATGTCGCCCGACTACGCGCGGGAGACCTTGCAGACCATCATCGGCTGGGGGCGCTACGCCGAGCTGTTCGACTTCGACGAGGAGGCCGACCAGTTCTTCCTCGAGGAGGAGGACTGAACCGGCATCCTCTAGCGCCGCAGCAGCGCCTGCACCGCCTGCTCCACCAGCTCGGCGATGATCTCCGCGGTCGGCTGCACCGCGCTGACCATGCCGACCGACTGCCCCGCCATCACCGATCCCGCCTCGACGTCGCCGTCGATCACCGCGCGGCGCAGCGAGCCGGCCCAGAAATGCTCGATGTCGAGCTGCGCCGCCTCGCGCGAGAGCTCGCCCTGCTGGAAGCGGCGCAGCGTCTCCGCCTGGTGCACCAGGAAGCGCTTGGTGCCCTCGTTGACCAGCCCGCGCACCGGGATAACCGGGAAGCGCTCGTCGAGCTGCACCGAGGGCAGCGCGTCGCGCGCCGAGGCGCGCACGAACGCCGCCTTGAAGCGCGGATGGGCGATGCTCTCGGTGGAGGCGGCGAAGCGGGTGCCGAGCTGCGCGCCGGCGGCACCCATCTCCAGCATTCCCAGGATCGCGTCGCCGCGCCCCAGCCCGCCGGCGACGAACACCGGCAGGTCGCGGATGTGCGGCAGGATCTCCTGGGCCAGCACGGTCAGCGACACCGGCCCGATGTGGCCGCCCGCCTCTGAGCCCTCGATCACCAGCGCGTCCACGCCCGAGCGGGCGAGCCGCTTGGCCAGCACCAGGGCGGGGGCGAAGGAGATCAGCTTGGCGCCGCCATCCTTGACCGCGCGCACCGAGGCCCCGGACGGGATGCCGCCGGCCAGCACCACGTGCCCGACGCTCGCCTCGCGACAGACCCGGATCAGGTCGTCGAGCTGCGGATGCATGGTGATCAGGTTGACGCCGAACGGCTTGTCGGTCAGCGCCTGGGTGGCGGCGATCTCGGCCGCCAGCAGGTCCGGGCCCATCGCCCCGCAGGCGATCACCCCGAAGCCGCCGGCGTTGGAGATGGCGGACACCAGGTGGCGCTCGCTGACCCAGCTCATCGCCCCGCCCAGGATCGCCA
>CAXTNB010000060.1:0-994 GCA_964245385.1 uncultured Acetobacteraceae bacterium
CGGTTGCCGTCGTACAGGATCAGCGGGTGCAGGTTGCCGTCGCCGGCGTGGAACACGTTGGCGACGCGCAGGCCGTACTCGCCCTCCATCTGCTTCATGCGCGCGAGCACGTCGCCGAGGCGGCGGCGCGGGATGGTGCCGTCCATGCAGTAATAGTCCGGCGACAGCCGGCCGACGGCGGGGAACGCCGCCTTGCGTCCGGCCCAGAACAGCAGCCGCTCCTCCTCGCTGCGGCTGACCCGGCAGGTGGTGGCGCCGTGCCCGGCCGCGATCGCCTCCACCGCGGCGATCAGGTGGTCCAGCTCCGCCTCGCAGCCATCCAGCTCCACGATCAGCAGCGCCTCGGCGTCGAGCGGGTAGCCGGCATGCACGAACGCCTCCGCGGCCTGCACCGCCAGCCGGTCCATCATCTCCATGCCGCCCGGAATGATCCCGGCGCCGATCACCGCGGCCACCGCCTCGCTGGCGCCGGCGATGGAGGGAAAGCCGATCAGCAGCGCCCGCGCGCCGGGTGGCTTGGGCAGGATGCGCACCGTCACCTCGGTCACCACGCCGAGCAGGCCCTCGGAGCCGACCATCACGCCGAGCAGGTCGTAGCCGGCGCTGTCGAGATGCTTGCCGCCGAGCCGGACCACCTCGCCCTGCATGGTCACCATCTCGATGCCGATCACGTTGTTGGTGGTCAGCCCATACTTCAGGCAGTGCACGCCGCCCGAGTTCTCGGCGACGTTGCCGCCGATGGTGCAGGCGATCTGGCTCGACGGGTCGGGGGCGTAGTAGAAGCCGCGATCCTGCACGGCGTGGGTGATGCCGAGGTTGGTCACTCCCGGCTGCACCACCACGCAGCGGTTGGCGATGTCGACCTCCAGGATGCGCCGGAACTTGCCCAGCCCCAGCAGCACGCCGTCCTCCAGCGGCAGCGCGCCGCCGGACAGCGAGGTGCCGGCGCCGCGCGGCACCACCTTCACGCCGGCGTCGCTGCAGTAGCGCAGGA
>CAXTNB010000060.1:1004-2909 GCA_964245385.1 uncultured Acetobacteraceae bacterium
CTGCTCGGTGGTCTCCGGCAGCACCACCACCAGCGGCAGGGTGCGGTAGGCGCTGAGGCCGTCGCTCTCGTAGACGCGACGCTCCTCCTCGGCGTCGATCACGCCCTCGCCGGGCACGATGCGCCGCAGGGCGGCGACGATCTCGGCGCGTCGCGACAGCACGGCCTCGTCCGGTATCGGCATCTGCAGCATGATGTTCCTCCCCTGCGCGGCGTCGCCGCCGCGTTCTTGATGGTTCAGGCGCCGATCAGGATCGCCCGGAAGTCGTTCACGTTGGTGCGGGTGGGCCCGGTCACCACCAGGTCGTCGAGCGCCGAGAAGAAGCCGTAGCCGTCATTGTCCGCGAGGCGGTCGCGGGCGAGCACGCCGAGCGAGGCGGCGCGCGCCAGGCTGTCGGGCGAGAGCAGCGCGCCGGCATTGTCCTCGGTGCCGTCGATGCCGTCGGTGTCGCAGGCGATGGCGTGGATGCCGCGATGGCCGTCCAGCGCGACCGCGAGCCCGAGCAGGAACTCGGCGTTGCGGCCGCCGCGGCCGCCGCCGCGCAAGGTGACGCTGGTCTCGCCGCCGGAGATCAGCACGCAGGGTGCTGCCGCCGGCTGGCCGTGCAGCGCGCACTGCCGGGCGATGCCGGCCATCACGCGGGCGACCTCGGCGGCCTCGCCCTCGATCGCCTCTCCCAGGATCATCGGCGCGACGCCCGCCTCGCGCGCCACCGCCGCCGCCGCCTCCAGCGAGGCCTGCGGGCTCGCCACCATCATCGTCCGCGCGTGCGCGAAGGCGGGGTCGCCGGGCTTTGGCGTCTCCGCCGCCGGGTCGCGCAGCCGCGCCAGCACCGCGGCCGTCGGCTCGATGCGCCAGCGCGCCAGCACCGCGCGCGCCTCGGCCAGCGTGCTGCGGTCCGCCACCGTGGGGCCGGAGGCGACCACCGAGGCGTCGTCGCCGGGCACGTCGGAGATCAGCAGCGTCAGCAGCCGCGCCGGCGCCGCCGCCCGCGCCAGCCGGCCGCCCTTGATCGCCGACAGGTGCTTGCGCACGCAGTTGATCTCGTGGATGCCCGCACCGCTGCGCAGCAGCGCGCGGTTGACCGCCTGCTTGTCGGCGAGCGCCAGGCCCGGTGCCGGCAGCGCCAGCAGCGACGAGCCGCCGCCCGATATCAGGCACAGCACGAGGTCGTCCGGCCCCAGGCCGCGCACCAGCTGCAGCATGCGGCCGGCCGCGAGGTGACCGGCGGCGTCCGGCACCGGATGGCTCGCCTCCACCACCTCGATGCGGTCGAGCCTGCCGACCCCGTGTCCGTAGCGGGTGACCACCAGCCCGGACAGCGCGCGGTCCGCCGGCCAGTGCCGCTCCACCACCTGGGCCATCGCCGCCGCCGCCTTGCCGGCACCCACCACCACCGTGCGGCCCTCGGGCGGCGACGGCAGGTGCGGCGGCAGGCACAGCTGCGGCGCCGCGGCGGCGACCGCGGCCCGGAACATGCGCAGCAGCAGGTCGCGCTCGGACATGGCCTAGGCCGCCGCGGCGTCGCCGCCGATCTCGTGGCAGGCCAGCTTCTCCAGCACCCGCACCATCGCCGAATGGTCCCAGCCGGCGCCGCCGGCCGCCGCGGCGGCGTTGAACAGCTCCTGGCAGCTCGCCGTGTTCGGCAGGCTGACGCCGAGCGCGCGGGCACCGGAGAGGGCGAGCTCGAGGTCCTTCTGGTGCAGCTCGATGCGGAACCCCGGGGCGAAGTTGCGCGAGACCATGCGCTCGCCGTGCAGCTCCAGGATGCGCGAGGCGGCGAACCCGCCCATCAGCGCCTGCCGCACCCGCGCCGGATCGGCGCCGGCCTTGGAGGCGAACAGCAGCGCCTCTCCCACCGCCTCGATGGTCAGCGCCACGATGATCTGGTTGGCGACCTTGGTG
>CAXTNB010000060.1:2919-3935 GCA_964245385.1 uncultured Acetobacteraceae bacterium
CTTGGTGGTCTGGCCGTCGCCGTTGCCGCCGACCAGGGTGATGTTGCGGCCCATCAGCTCGAACAGCGGCTTCACCGCGTCGAAGGCGCGTGGCGGCCCGCCGACCATGATGGTCAGGCTGGCCGCCTTGGCGCCGACCTCGCCGCCGGACACCGGCGCGTCGAGGTAGTCGCAGCCGAGCGCGTTGATGCAGGCCGCGATCTGCTTGGTGGCGAGCGGCGCGATCGAGCTCATGTCGACGACGATCTTGCCGGCCGACAAGCCCGACGCCACGCCGTCCTCGCCGAACAGCACCGCCTCGACCTGCGGCGTGTCGGGCACCATGGTGATCACGATCTCGGCGCGACGCGCCAGCTCCGCCGCGGTCTCGCAGCTCTGCGCACCCTGCTCGCGCAGCGCCTGCGCCGCCCGCGACCGGCCCAGCACGAACAGGGTGTGGCCGCCCGCGAGCAGGTGCGAGGCCATGGGGCGGCCCATGATGCCGAGGCCGATGAAACCGATCTTGCTCATGTGCCGGATCCTTGGTTCAGGATGCGCCTGGCGGCGACGCCGCGGCGCGGAGATGCGGCGACAGCCAGCCCAGCCCGGCTTCGGTCGCGGCGGCGGGCTTGTACTCGCAGCCGATCCAGCCCGCGTAGCCGAGTTCGTCGAGGCGGGCGAACAGGTAGGGGTAGTTGATCTCGCCGGTTCCCGGCTCGTGCCGGCCGGGATTGTCGGCGACCTGCAGGTGACCGATGCGGCCGAGCCGGGCCTCGATGGTGCGGGCGAGGTCGCCCTCCATCACCTGGGCGTGGTAGATGTCGAACTGCAGTTTCAGATTGTCCGAACCCACCGCATCGAGCACTTCCAGCGCCTGTTCGGTGCGGCTGACGAAGAAGCCGGGCACGTCGCGCGTGTTGACCGGCTCGAGCAGCAACTCGATCCCGGCACGCCGCAGCGCCGCGGCGGCGAAGCGCAGGTTCTCGACCAGCGTGCCCAGCACCCGCTCCGGGCTCTCGCCGGGCGGTGCGACGCCG
>CAXTNB010000060.1:3945-7465 GCA_964245385.1 uncultured Acetobacteraceae bacterium
CGTTCAGCCGCGGGCAGCGCAGCGCGGGCGCGTACTCGATCGCGCGCGCCACGCCCTCGCGGAACTCGGCGATGCGCGACGGGTGGCAGGCGATGCCGCGTTCTCCCGCAGCCCAGTCTCCGGCCGGAAGGTTGTGCAGCACCAGCTGCAGCCGGTACGCCGACAGCGCCTCGGCGATGCGGGATATCTCGAACTCGTAGGGGAACAGGAACTCGACCGCCTCGAAGCCGGCCGCCGAGGCGGCGGCGAAGCGCTCGAGGGGCGGCATCTCGGTGAACAGCATCGTGAGGTTGGCGGCGAAGCGGGGCATCTGGCTCTCCGGTGCGGTGACCGCGGCGTGGCGGCGTCAGCGCGTGCCGGCCGGCTCCGCCAGCTTCGCAGCCGCCCCCATGTCCTGGCCGCGCCGGATCGAGAGATCCGGATCGAGGCAGAGGATGTCCTCGAACTCGTTGATGCTGTCGACCTCGGTGCCCATCGCGATGTTGGTGACACGCTCCAGGATGAACTCCAGCACGACCGGCACCTGGTGCTCCCGCATCAGCGCCTCGGCGTGGGCGAACGCGGTCTTGAACTCGTTCGGGCTCTTGACCCGGATCGCCTTGCAGCCGAGCCCTTCGGCCACCGCGACGTGGTCGACGCCGTAGCCCGGCACCGCGTCCCCGTCGGGTGCGGCGTTGATGTTGTCGAAGGCGAGGCTGACCTCGAAGTCCATCTCGAAGCCGCGCTGCGACTGCCGGATCAGGCCGAGATAGGAGTTGTTCACCACCACGTGCAGGTAGGGCAGCTTGTGCTGCGCGCCGACCGCGAGCTCCTCGATCATGAACTGGAAGTCGTAGTCGCCGGACAGTGCGACGATCTTGCGGTCCGGATCGGCGGCGCGCACGCCGAGTGCCGCCGGCAGCGTCCACCCCAGCGGTCCCGCCTGGCCGCAATTGATCCAGTTGCGCGGCTCGTAGACGTGCAGGAACTGCGCGCCGGCGATCTGCGACAGGCCGATCGTGGTGACGTAGCAGGTGTCGCGGCCGAGGACCTCGTTCATCTCCTGGTAGACACGCTGCGGCTTCAGCGGCACCGTGTCGTAGTGGCTGCGACGCAGCATGTGGCGCTTGCGGTGCTCGCAGGCGGCGGCCCACGCGGAGCGGTCGCGCAGGGTGCCGGCCGCCTTCATCTCGCCGGCGACCTCGATGAACATCGCGAGTGCCGCGCGCGCGTCGGAGACGATGCCGAAATCCGGGCCGAACACGCGGCCGATCTGCGTCGGCTCGATATCGACGTGCACGAAGCGGCGGCCGCGCGTGTAGGTCTCGATCGAGCCGGTGTGGCGGTTGGCCCAGCGGTTGCCGATGCCGAGCACGAAGTCGGACTCGAGGAAGCTGGCGTTGCCGTAGCGGTGGCTGGTCTGCAGCCCGACCATGCCCGCCATCAGCGGATGGTCGTCGGGAATCGTGCCCCAGCCCATCAGGGTCGGGATCACCGGCACGCCGGTCAGCTCGGCGAAGGCGACCAGCAGGTCGGCGCAGTCGGCGTTGATGATGCCGCCGCCGGCCACGATCAGCGGGCGCTCGGCCTCGTTGAGCATCGACAGCGCGCGCGCCGCCTGCCGCCGGCTCGCCGCCGGCCGGTACAGCGGCAGGCTCTCGTAGGTCTCGTCGTCGAACTCGATCTCCGCCATCTGCACGTCGACCGGCAGGTCGATCAGCACCGGCCCGGGACGGCCGGAACGCATGACGTGGAAGGCCTGCTGGAACACCATCGGCACCAGCGCCGGCTCGCGCACGCAGACCGCCCACTTGGTCACCGGCCCCGCGATGCTCTCGATGTCGACCGCCTGGAAGTCCTCCTTGTACAGCCTGGCGCGCGGCGCCTGGCCGGTGATGCACAGGATCGGCACCGAGTCCGCGAGCGCCGTGTAGAGGCCGGTGATCATGTCGGTGCCGGCGGGGCCGGAGGTGCCGATGCACACGCCGATGTTGCCCGCCCTGGCGCGGGTGTAGCCGTCGGCCATGTGCGAGGCGCCCTCGACGTGACGGGCCAGGATGTGCCGGATCGAGCCGCGTCGCTTCAGCGCGGCGTACAGCGGGTTGATCGCCGCGCCCGGCACGCCGAACGCCGTGTTGACGCCCTCGCGCTCGAGCACGCGCACCGCCGCATCGATCGCTTTCATCCTGGCCATCGTCCGCTCCCGCCGCCACTTGACACGGTGGCAGCATCGGCCCCGGCGCGCGACTTGACGAGGATCGGCAGGATAATTCCCACCATGCGGAAGCTGGATTGTATAGCCGATCGATCTCAGTATCTTGCGGCTTTCCACGCGCGTGCCGCGGCGCCACGGAACGGTTTGCTGCAGTGCGGAACTTCGAGCTTGATGAACGATGAGGGGCAAGGCAGGCGTGCGGACAGCAGGCGTCGCGCGGACCGCGAAACCAGCCGGCGTCGCGCAGGAGCGGCGCGAACCGGCGCCCCGCGCCTCCGCCGAGCGCTCCGACCAGGTGCAGTCGCTGGTGCGCGCGCTGACCATCGTGAACCGGCTCGCGGCGGCCGACGAGGGTATCACGCTGACCGAGGTGGCGCAGCAGGTCGGGCTGTCGCCGTCCACCGCGCACCGGCTGCTGACGACGCTGGAGCAGGAGCGCTACGTGCACTTCGACGCCGAGCGGCGCCTCTGGTCGGTGGGCGTGCAGGCCTTCGTCGCCGGCAACGCCTTCCTCAAGACGCGCAGCTTGGTGGCCAGCGCCCGTCCGCAGATGCGCGCGCTGATGGAGGAGAGCGAGGAGACCGTGAACCTGGCGGTCGAGGACCAGTTCGAGGCGATCTACCTGTCCCAGGTCGAGTGCCGGCAGATGATGCGCGCCTTCGCCCGTCCCGGTGCCCGGGTGCCGCTGCACTGCTCCAGCGTCGGCAAGGCGCTGCTCTCGGCGATGCCCGACAGCGAGCTCTCCCGCATCCTGCATCGCCGCGGCCTGCCGCGGGTGACGGTCAAGACGATCACCACCACCTCGACGCTGCGCGAGGACCTGATCCGGACGCGCGAGCGCGGCTACGCCATCGACGACGAGGAGAACGCCGTGGGCCTGCGCTGCATCGCCGCCATCATCTTCAACGAGAACGCGGCCGCGGTCGCGGCGGTCTCCGTCTCCGGGCCAATGGCGCGCAGCTCCGACGACCGCATCCCGCTGCTCGGCGACCGGGTGCGGCGCCGGGCCGACGCGATCACCGCGCAGCTCGGCGGCACCCTGCCCGGCTGGTGTCGCCGGGACTGATGGCGAGGCCATGACGCCGTGGGTCACCGTGGTCATCCCCACCCGGGACAGCTCCGCCTGGATCGGCGGCGTGCTGGAGCATTATCGTCGTCGCGGCTTCATCGCCACGATCCTGCTCGACACCCGCACCCGCGACGCGACGGCGGCCATCGCGAGTCGGGCGGGCTCGCCGATCGTGGCGCTGCAGGGCTTCTCCTGCACCGAGGCGGCGGTGGCCCTCACGCGGCGCTGCGTAGCGACGCCGTGGGCGCTGTTCCTGC
>CAXTNB010000060.1:7475-10560 GCA_964245385.1 uncultured Acetobacteraceae bacterium
CTGCACGACGACGAGATCCCGTCCGACGCGTTGTTCGCCCGGCTGCGCGGCGCCGAGCCGCCGCCGCACGTCGAGTCGGTGGCGATCCCGCGCCGCTGGGCCTGGCACGTCCCCGGCGAGCCGCTGCGCTACGGCCGCTCGCAGCACTGGCCGGACCGCACCGGCCGACCCGGCACCGACCATGCCTGGCGGCTGTTCCGCCCCGACAGGGTGCGCTTCATCCCGGTGATGCACACCGACGGCTTCATCGTCGATGCGTGGTCGCGTATGCCGGCGGACTCCTACTTCGTGCATTTCGAGTGGGTGATACGCAGCCACGCCCAGCGCCGGGAGAAGCTGCGCGGCTACGACAGGGTGCGCTACGGCTATGGCCGCTTCTTCGAGAGGATGTACCTGCCGGAGAGCCAGCCGGAGGGCGTGATCGAATACCTGCCCTTCGACACCGACCGGTACGACGCCCTGGCGCGCAGCTACTACGCGGCGCGCCGGGCGCCGCCGCGGCCGGCGCGGACGAGTTGGCTCCATCATCTCGCGCGGGCGCGGCACAGCATCGCCGGATGCCTGCCCGGCCGGGCGCAGGAGCCCGCGGATCGGGCCGGGCTGGCGCCGCGGCTGGATCGGGAGATCATGGGGGTGTTCCAGCCGGCCGCCGGCGGGCGTGACCGGTCGGATACGCAAGGCTGCCCGCGCGATGCGGGCGGAGGATGGGCGGCCGGCTGCCACGACGCGCCGAGGCCGACCGACGACATCTTGGCGGCGGCGAAGCCACAGGGACGGGGAACAGGGAATGGACGAGGGTGAGGGTATCGCGGATCTCGCGGGGTCGGACGGTCTGGCGCAGTTCTTCACCCGCTCGATGTCGCGCAACGCCGACAACACCGTGATCGACTTCCTCGGCCGCAGGACGACGTACGCCGAGCTGGGTCGCGTGGTCGAGCGCGCCGCCGTCGGGCTGCAGGCCGAGGGGGTGGTTCCCGGAACGCGGGTCGCCATCTGCCTGCCGAACACGCTCTATGCCGTCGCCATGCTCTTCGCGGTGCTGCGTGCCGGCGGCATCGCGGTGGCGCTCAATCCGCTCTACGTCGAGAAGGAGCTGACCGCGCTGCTGAAGGATTCCGGCGCCGAGATCCTGGTGCTGCCGAACCTGGTCGCGATCAGCCGCAAGGGCGTCGGCGCCGCGCGCGCGGCCGGGGTGCGCCGGATCGTCACCTGCGACTTCGCCGACGGCCTGCCGCCGTTCAAGCGCCTCCTGTTCCGCGCACTGCGCCGGAGCGAGATCGCCTCCGACCTGCGGGGCAGCCTGTTCATCGACTTCCGCGAGCTGGTCGCCGCTGCGGGCGCGCTTCGTCCGGTTCACGTCGATCCCCGGGAGGACGTCGCGATCATGCAGTATACCGGCGGCACCACCGGCGTGCCGAAGGCGGCGATGCTGACCCACGCGAACGTGCTGGCCAACATCCGGCAGACCCGGATCGGCATGGGCGCGACCCTGCGCGGGCCGCAGATCGTCATCGGCGTGCTGCCGCTGTTCCACGTCTTCGCCATGCTCTGCGTGATGATGCTCACGCTGGAGATCGGCGGCCGCATGATCCTGCTGCCGCGCTTCGAGGTCCGCCAGCTGATCGCGACGATCCGGCGCACGCGGGCGACCGTCATGTCCGGCGTGCCCACCATCTTCGGCGCGATCGCGCGCTGCAGGGCGCTGAAGCCGTCGCACCTGCGATCGCTGCGCCTGTGCAATTCCGGCGGTGCGCCGCTGCCCGCCGAGATCCGCACCGAGTTCGAGCGGCTGACCGGCTGCAGGGTGCGCGAGGGGTATGGCCTGAGCGAGACCTCGCCGGTCGTCACCATGACGCCGCCGGGAGACGAGCGGGACGGTTCGTGCGGGCAGGCGCTGGTCGACACCGAGATCTCGATACGGTCGCTGGAGCCGCCGCACCGGGTGATGCCGAAGGGCGAGCGCGGCGAGGTCTGGGTGCGCGGGCCGCAGGTGATGAAGGGCTACTGGAACCGCCCGCAGGACACGCGGGACGTGCTGGTCGACGGCTACTTCCGCACCGGCGACGTCGGCTACCTCGACCGCGACGGCTACCTGTTCCTGGTCGACCGGATCAAGGACCTGATCCTGTGCGGCGGCTACAACGTGTATCCGAGGGTGGTGGAGGAGGCGCTGTACACCCACCCGGCGGTGGCGGAGGCGGTGGTGATCGGCGTGCCGGACACGCATCGCGGCCAGAAGCCCAAGGCGTTCGTGAGCCTGCGGCCCGAGCAGGCGGCGACGCCCGAGGAGCTGCGCCTGTTCCTCGGCGACCACGTCTCGAAGATCGAGCTGCCGAGCGAGATCGTCATACGCGAGGTGCTGCCGAAGACGATCATCGGCAAGCTGTCGAAGAAGGCGCTGCTGGAGGAGGAGGAACTGACCCGCCGCGTCGGCGAGACCGTGCAGTCCTGAGCCGATCGGGATCCGGGCCTCCGGCCCCGGCGGCTCCAGGGCAGCGCCCTGGCCCGTCCTGCTTCATGGCCGACTAGGATCCTACGAGCTTGTCGATGGTGGCCGCGTCGGGCACCCCGTCGAAGTAGCGCGCCAGGGCGTCGCGGAACACCGTCGCCCCGGGCCGCACCGCCGCGAACAACGTCATCGAGGAGCGGAACTTGAGGTCGTCCGGGCTGCCGAAGATCTGCTGCGCCGACCGGCCCTCGATGCGGTTGACCAGCTCGCTGCACGCGATCAGCCGCGGTCCCAGCAGCGGGTGCGCCAGGTAGGCGCGCGCCTCCTGCGCGGAGGCGATGGCGTAGTGCCGGGCGGTCGCGCTGCGGCCGAGGCCGCTCAGCTGCGGGAAGATGAACCACATCCAGTGGCTGCGCTTGCGGCCCTGGCCCAGCTCCTCCTGGACCTGGGACAGGACCGGCTCCTGCGCCGTGACGAAACGGTCGAGATCGCTGTCGGGCATCGGGGCCTCCTGATCCGGCGGCCCAGCCCGGTCACGACGCCCCGGGGGCAGCCGCCCCGGAATGGCTGCCGTGACGCCTGGCGAACGCCTTGGTGAACTCGGCGCCGAACAGGAAGATCTGCGCCGAGTAGTAG
>CAXTNB010000061.1:0-2044 GCA_964245385.1 uncultured Acetobacteraceae bacterium
TCTGGAACATGTAGTTGCCGAGCGTCGACATCTCGCCGTACTTGCCGCCGAGCAGCTCCTGCAGGGCCGCGGCCGCGTTCGGCTCGGGTTTCTTGGGCTCCGGCAACGCCGCCTGGAGCTGGTCGATTCGCATGAACATGAGTTTTTTCCCGTCCTATTGAGGGCGCGACACTGATACCCCCCCGCCAACGGGCGGTGCCGGATCCGGTTGCCCCAGGGACGAGGCGGCGGCGGCGGCGCGCACGGTCAAGATTGCGCTACGGGCCATCCTCCCCCTCGTCGCCGTGCTCGGGTAGGATGAGGCCGATGAACGTGACCAGCCATCCCGATGGTCGGGCCCGCGAGCCGGTGCTCGACCTGTTTCCCGAGACCGCCGCCGGCCGTCTGCGCCACGCCGGCGGCGACCTGCGCGGCAGCCTGAGGCTGTGGCGCCTGTGCTGGACGCTCGGCTGGCTGGACGTGAAGCTGCGCTATCGCGGCTCGGTGCTGGGGCCGTTCTGGCTCACCGCCTCTATTTTTTTTATTGTTTCGTCGATGGGCGCGATCTACGCCTACCTGTTCAGGATGAACCTGCACGACTACCTGCCCTTCCTGTCGCTGTCGCTGGTGCTGTGGGGGTTCATCTCCGGCATCATCAACGACTCGACCGGGTGCTTCACCCAGTCGGAGGGCATGATCCGCGCGATCCGGATGCCGTTCACGGTCTATGCGGCGCGCGTCGTGATCCGCAACCTGCTGGTGCTGTTGCACAACGTCGTGGTGATCCTGGTGGTGTTCACGCTGTTCCGGGTCTGGCCGGGCCCGGCGATGCTGCAGATCGTGCCCGGGCTCGCGCTGTGGCTGCTGGACGGGGTCGCCGCCTGCATCCTGTTCGGAGCACTCGGCGCGCGCTTCCGCGACATCGCGCCGATCATCGGCAGCATCCTGCAGATCGTGTTCTTCGTCACCCCGATCATCTGGAAGCCGGACCTGATGCGGCACGGCCAGCGCTTCCTGGTGCTGAACCCGTTCTACGACCTGCTCGAGATCGTGCGTCGGCCGCTGCTCGGCGGCGCGCTGACGCCGGAGGTGATCTGGGCCGCGATCGGCTTCAGCGCCGTGCTGTGCGGCATGACCGCGCTGCTGTTCACCCGCGTGCGCGCACGCCTCGCCTACTGGGTCTGACGCCATGGCCAGCATCGAGGTACGCGACCTGCACGTCTCGTTCCCGCTCTATCACGGCACCGCGCGCTCGCTGAAGAAGACCGTCGCCGCCGCCGCGTCCAGCCGGCTGCACGAGGATCCGCAGCGCCGGATGGTGGTGCACGCGCTGCGCGGCCTGTCGTTCTCGCTGGGGCCGGGCGAGCGGCTCGGGCTGGTCGGCGGCAACGGCGCCGGCAAGACCACGCTGCTGCGCGCGCTGGCCGGGATCTACGAGCCGGTCGCCGGGCGGGTGACGGTGAAGGGCGAGCTGCACACCCTGCTCGACACCAACCTAGGGATGAATTTCGACCTGACGGGGCGGGAGAACATCGGCCTGCGCGGCCTCTATGCCGGGCTGCGTCCGCGCGCCATCCGAGCGGTCGAGGACGACGTGCAGGATTTCGCCGACCTCGGCAGCTTCCTCGACATGCCGGTGCGCACCTACAGCTCCGGCATGGTGATCCGGCTCGGCTTCGCGCTCGCCACCGCGATCCGGCCGCAGGTGCTGCTGATGGACGAGTGGTTCCTCGCCGGCGATACCAGCTTCATGATCAAGGCGCGCGGGCGGCTGGAGGAGCTGGTGCGACACGCCGAGATCCTGGTCATCTCCACGCACCAGCCCGACATCATCGCGGCCTGGTGCAGCAAGGTGCTGTGGATGGACCAGGGCGTGCTGCGCATGGAGGGGCCGCCCGACACGGTGCTGCCGCTCTATCTCGGCCATCCGGTCAAGCCCGCCGAAGCGCTGCTGCTGGAGGGCTAGCGAGTGGTCCGGCACGGGCGTGATACGGGCAGGGGCGGGCGGTGGCCGGGAGACCCGGCGGGGGGCCCCGCCCCCCCCCCCCACCGGCGGGGGGGGGGG
>CAXTNB010000061.1:2054-2788 GCA_964245385.1 uncultured Acetobacteraceae bacterium
GCTGACGCTGCTGGCGCCCGAACCCAGCACCATCTGCAGCGAGCCGGCGCCCCCGGTCACCGTGCTGCTGCCCGAGCCCGTGAAGATCAGGCTGGCGCCGTTGCCGACCTGTATGCTCGAGCTGCTGCTCGCGGCGACCACCAGCATGTTGGCACCCTGGCCGTCGACGTTCAGCGTGCCCGCGCCGCCGATGATGGAGTCCGCACCGCTCTTGCTGCCGGTGACGTTCAGGGCGCCGCCGCCGCCGAAGATCGCATCTCCCTTCTGCGCCTCGACGTCGAGGCCGCCGCTGCCGCCGACGATGGTGTCGCCGCCGCCGGTGCCCCCGAACACGACCGAGGAGCCGCCGCTGGTGAACACGACGCTGGCCGTGGCGCCGCCCTGGATGGTGGTGTGGCCGCTGCCGCCGAGGATCGAGTCGCGTCCGGGACCCGCGACCAGCACGTCGTTGCCGCCGGCCGATCCGAAGATCTGGTCGCCGGCGCCGCCGCCGGTCAGGCTGGTGTTGGCGCCGCTGGCGCCCTGCGAGACCAGCACGTTGAAGCCGCCGCGGCCGCCGTCGAAGTAGCCGCCGCCGGAGCCGCCGAAGATCGTGCTGGAGCCGGCGCCGCCGGTGACGGAGCTGGCACCCGAACCGCCGAGGAAGGCGAGCGATCCGGCGCTGCCGACGACGGTCACCTGTCCGGCGGCGGCGGTGATGGTGTCGTCGCCGCTGCCGGCCAGCACCGTGGTTC
>CAXTNB010000061.1:2798-10538 GCA_964245385.1 uncultured Acetobacteraceae bacterium
GGGCTGGTAGGTGTTGCCGGCGCAGTCGGTCATCGTGGTGCCGGCGACCGCGGCGTAGTTCTGGCCACCCCCGCCCAGCGTCACCACGGTTCCCGCCGGCGGCGCCGGCGCCGCCGTCGGCAGGCTCGCGATGAAGGGCGGGCTGTCCGGCGTGAGCGTCACGCCGGCCGGAAGTGCCAGCTCCTTGGTCCCCGCCTGGGTGCCGTCGGTCGAGAAGAACGCCTCGGTGCCGGACGGGTCGACCGCGGCGAAGATCACCTGGCTTCCCACGACGCTGAGGGTGCTGCCGGCGAGGTTCACGCTGGGCAGCGCGATCTGCGTCGTGCCGCCCGTTCCGGCGTCGTAGGCGAACAGCGAGACGGCGCCGCCCAGGGTCCCGAGATAGATCACGTCGTCGCCCAGGGTCACGAACTGCTGGACCTGCTGCGCGGGCGTCGGGAGCTGCGTGGTTCCCGCGACGGTGCCGTCGGTGATGTAGGGCGTCGAGCCGACCGCGAACACCGCCTTGTTCAGGCCGGACAGCACGTCGGAGGCGGCGAGCGACGCGCCGTAGAGGTTCGAGAGTTCGGTGGTGCCGGCGGCGGTGCCGTCGGTGACCCAGAGGGTCGCCTCGTCCTCCGCGTCCGGCGCGCTGCTGACCGTGAACAGCACCTTGCTGCCCAGCGAGACCAGGGAGCCCTCGGAGTACGCGTTGGACAGCGCGGGAACCTGAAGCTGGCTGGTTCCGCTCGCCGTCCCGTCGGTCACCCACAGCGACGTGGCGATACCGGCGGCGGAGGCGGCAGCGAACACCGTGGTCTTGCCGGCGCTGGCGAAGCCGTAGGGACCGACCGGTTGCGTGGAGATGCTGGCGGTGCCGGCGGCGGTACCGTCGGTGCGCCAGAGGCCGAGGCTATGGCCGTCGTCGTCCACCGCGCCGAAATAGCCGACGCCGCCCGAGACGACGATGCCGCTCGGGCCCACGCCGACGCCGACGTCGATCTCGTTGAACGTCACCCCGTCGGTGCTCGCGTAGAGCCCCTGCACGCCGGTCGTGGTGGCCCCCGAGGTGAGCACGCTGTCGCCGACCGCCCACAGGCCGCTCGGCGACAGGGTGCCGCCGACGCCCGAGATCAGCGCGTCGGAGGTGCCGATCGCGGTGCCGTCGCTGCGATAGATCACGTCGAGGTCGCCGGCGATGGTCAGGCCGGTGCCGACGAACAGGACGTCGTTGCCGAACGTCAGGAAGTCGGGCGATACGGAGCCGGCAGGCAGGAAGCCGAACCGGCTCGCCTGCAGGTCCGTGGTGCCGGCGGCGGTGCCGTCGGTCGCGTAGAGCTCGTCGGTCCCGTCCGCGTTCTGGTTCGAGAAGACAAAGCGGGTCATCCTGGTCTCCCTCCCCGGCAACCCGTGCGGTCACGATGCGCGCCTTCGGCCGGCGGCACGGATATAAAATGAGACCGCAGCCGTGTCATTGGGAAGAGACAATAAATCTCGACGTCACCGCCTCCCGAACCGGAGGCACGGCGGATGGGCGGCGGGTCGCCACCCATCCCGCGACGCGCGATGATCCCGGCCGGCGTGATCGTCAGCCGGCCGCGCGAGGCTCGTGGATCGGGCAGCCGTTGTGCGTGGCGCGGAAGGTCGCGGAACCGGAGTAGGTCGTGTTGCGCGTCCGCATGACCGACCCGAGCGGACGATGCGCCGCGAGCCCGTGCCAGGGGCTGAAGGACAGACCCTCGTCGATCGCGGCCACCGCTTCGGGGCTCCAGGAATCCTGCGGCCCGACCTGCAGCCTCGCCACCGCGACGTAGGGGCTCCGATCCTCCGGCCAGATCACGGAGGCGTCCTCGATCGGCATGGTCTCGAGATCGGTGCAGAGCTGGACGCGGAACTCCCACTCGCCGCCCTGCGTCGCGAAGTGCTGGCCGACCGCACGGCGCAGCGCGTTCGGATCGGCCGCATCGACCGGCGCGCCGGTCAGCCGCGACAGGTCGAAGATCGGGGCTGCCGAGAACTTGGCGATGTAGTCGCCGTACAGGATCGGCACCTGCGAGTAGAAGGTCTCGCCCAGGATATGCGTCTGCGGCTGGCCACCCATCGTGGTGATGGTCGGGCTCTTGCCGCCGAACGCCTCGATCATCGCCTCCGTGCCGCGCGCCACCGCGGAGAGCGCCTTCTTCACGCCCTCGGCCTTGTCCGTGGTCGCCGCGAGCATCTTCAGGTTGCCGAGGAATTTGGCCGGAGTCGGCGCGCTGAAGGCGGGCGCGTTGACCATCACGAAGTCCTGCGTGACCTCGCCCTCGCTGCCGGGCAGGCGTGCGCCCTCCACCCCGATCACCTTGACCGCGAGGCCGCGTGGGGTGGAGACGCTGTCATCCAGGAGGTCGCCCGGCACCGTCGAGAACCGCCTCGCCGTCGCGTAGCGGGCCGGCCGCGCGAACAGGCCTTGCGCCAGCACGGCCGGAAGCCCGTCCAGCACGACCAACTCGCCGCGCAGCACGCCGTGGCTCTTGGCGTGCACGCTGCGCAGCGCGTGACCCGAATGCTCGAAGGTGGCTTGGCTGATCTTGCCCATCGTCTCGATCAGGGCCTGGTTGGTGGCGGCCTCGTTCTCTTCCGGAACCTCCATGGAGGCCACGAAACGAAGCGGGGCCACAGGCGGGAGAAGCGGTTGCGACGACATGGAACCTCCAGTTGAAGACGTCCGGCGCTCGGCTCGATGGTGGCCGATCCCCGCGGCAGGACCGCCGAGCGGCACTGCTCCGCGAGCCGGTCCGGCATCATCAGGGCGATCTCGGCGACCTCGCCTGACGTCGGACGGCGCGCGGAGGCATGGCCCGAGGGGCGGCACACCGCGCGCGATCATTGCCGGGCTGCAGCATCCGGACCAGTGGCGCGGGCGCGGCAGGTCCTGGATCTGGACGCGAGGATGGCTGATCTGGACGCCGAGGCACCACCCGGACGGCTCGCCCACCTACGGCGGCGCGTCGATCCCGGGCACCACCGGCGCGTCCACCCGCCTGTGCATCCCGTCATCGCCGCCGGCACTGCGGTAGCCGGTCGGATCGACGGCGTAGACGCTGCGGAAGGCGCGCGAGAAGGCGGTGGCGCCGGCATAGCCGATGCTGCGCGCGATCACCTTGAGCGGCAGGTCCGTCGTCGTGAGCAGGCGCGCCGCCAGGCGCAGCCGCACCTTCTGGACGAAGTCGATCGGGCCCTGCTGGAACACGCGCGAGAAGTGCTCGGCGAAGGAGGCGCGGCTCATCCCGGCCAGCGCGGCCAGGCTCTCGACGCTGTGCGCGTCGGACGGATGCTCGATCACCGCGACGACGGCGCGCGCGAGTCGCGGATGATGCAACGCCGTCAGCAGCGGCGACGCGACGTCGCCCTGCAGCAGATGCTGCCGCAGCAGCGTGATCAGGCACTGCTTCATCAGCATCTCGGTCATGGCCTGGGTGCCGAGGCCGGGATGGGCGACCTCCGCGAGCATGTGCTCGAAGACGTGGCTGAGGATGCCGCTGGCCGCGAAGTCCTGCACCATCGGCCGGTGCAGCAGCTCGAACAAGCCGAACGCGCTGGCGGGACCGGCCGGGATGGTGCCGCACAGCAGCAGGATGTCGCGCGTTCCGTCGCCGGCGGTGAACATGACCAGACCGTCGCCGAGCATGGCGCAGCGGTCCTCGGCCTGCATCAGCGGCGCCGACGCATCGGGCTCACCCACGACGTGCGTCTGGCGCGCGGGGACGATGATGATGCTGTGGCGATCGAAGGCGAGCCAGGGGCCGCTTCCCACCAGCACGTGTCCGGAGCCGTGCAGCACGAAGTGGATCGTGATCGCTTCGAACATCGGAAAGGCGAGGCGCACGCCGCGCTGGATCTCGCAGACGGAGAAGCCGTGGAACCGCACCGTCAGCGCCGTCAGCAGCCGGTCGAGAGTATCCGATGCCATGCCCGGCTGCCTCCGCTGCTACGCGTCAGCCCTGCGCAGCCGACGCCGCCGCGGAGGATGCGACGGGCTGTCGTCGTGCCAGGCGGCGGTGCGCACGTGTCTGGTGGGCCGGGTGGGGTTCGAACCCACGACCATTCGATTAAAAGTCGAATGCTCTGCCGCTGAGCTACCGGCCCATCCGGTGGGCGTCAGGCCTGCGGGACGCCCGGACGCATGCGCTTGATCTTGTCGGGGTTGGCTACCACGCCGCTGCCGCCGGCACCACGCTTGATCTTGTCGACATGCTCCATGCCCTCGGTCACCTCGCCGACGATCGTGTACTGGCCGTCGAGGCTCGGCGCCGGCGCGAACATGATGAAGAACTGGCTGTTGGCGCTGTGCGGATGCGCGGTGCGCGCCATGCCGACGGTGCCGCGCACGAACTTCGCCTGCCTGGTGAACTCGGACTTCAGGTCCGCGAGCTTGCTGCCGCCGCTGCCGGTTCCGGTGGGATCGCCGCTCTGGGCCATGAAGCCCTCGATCACGCGGTGGAACTTGACGTCGTCGTAGAACCCCTCGGCGCTGAGCGTGGTCAGGCGCTCGGCGGCGAGCGGCGCCAGGTCCGGCCGCAGGCGGATCACCACCCTTCCCCCGGTCTCGAGCTCGAGGATCAGCGTGTCGGACGAGGCGGCGTCTGACGGGGCGGCGTTCGACTGGGCAGTGGTCTCGGACATCGTGTCCCTCCAGGAGTGCGCGAGCTCAGGAGAGCTTCGCGATGATCTTGCTGAGCGTGTAGGCCGGCACGAAGGAGGAGACGTCGCCTCCAAGCTGCGCGATCTCCTTGACCAGTCGCGACGAGATGAACTGGTGGCTCTCGGTGGCCATCAGGAACACCGTCTCAATGCCGGGATCGAGCCGATGGTTCATTCCGAACATCTGCACCTCGTAGTCGTAGTCGGTGACGACGCGCAGGCCGCGGAAGATGATGCTGGCGCCGTGCTGGCGCGCGCACTGCACCAGCAGGTTGTCGAAGCCGACCACCTCGATCGCGGCACCGGCCCGGGTGCGGAGTGCCGCGACCTCCCTGGCGACGCAGTCCACCCGCTCGTCGAGGCCCATCAGCGGCTGCTTGCCGGTGTTGGCGGCGACCGCGACGACCAGCCGCTGCACCAGCCGCGCCGCCCTGCCGATGACGTCGAGATGGCCGTTGGTGACCGGATCGAAGGTGCCCGGGTAGAGCCCGACATGCAGCACGGGCTCAGCCATCCGCGTCCGCTTCCGGCTCGCCCGGGGACGTCGCCGGATCCTCCGCCACGACGTCCTCGCCGGACGCGCCCTCGACCGACGCGACCTCGTCGGCGACCTCGTCCTCCAGCACCGGGAAGATGCTGGCGACCACCTCGCCGTCGCTGAGGCGGAATAGCGTCACCCCCATCGATTGCCGCGCCGTCACCCGCACCTGGTCGACCGGGACCCGTATCAGCCGCCCGGCATCGGTCATCAGCATCACGTCGGTGCCGTTCAGCACCGGCAGCGTCGCCACCACCGCGCTGCCGTTGCGCGACGACAGGGTGACGTTGGCGATGCCCTGCCCGCCGCGGCCGCTGACCCGGTAGTCGTAGGCGGAGCTGCGCTTGCCGAAGCCGCCGTCGGTCACCGTCAGCAGCACCTCCTCGGCGGCCTCCAGCTCGGCGAAGCGCTCGATGCCGATCGAGGCGTCGCCCACCGCTTCACCGCCGGCCGCCTCCTCGGCGCTGTCCTCCACCAGCTCCGGCTCGGCGAGGTCCTCGGAGACGTTCTCCAGCCGCCGACGCGCCGAGACCATGCGCAGGTAGGCGGCGCGCTCGGCGACGTCGGCCTCGACGTGGTTCAGCACGCACAGGCTGTTGACCTCGTCGCCGGCGCCGAGGCGTATGCCGCGCACGCCGGAGCTGTCGCGCCCGGCGAAGACGCGCAGCGTGTCGTCGTTGATCTGGAAGCGTATGCAGCGGCCGCCGCGGGTCGCCAGCAGCACGTCCTGCCCCTCGCGGCAGGTGGCGACGCCGATCAGCCGGTCGCCCTCCTCCAGCTTCATCGCGATCAGGCCCGAGGCGCGCACGTTGCGGAAGTCGCTCAGCCGGTTGCGACGCACGTTGCCGCTCAGGGTCGCGAACACCAGGTGCAGGCTCTCCCACAGCGTCTCGTCGTGCGGCAGCGGCAGCACCGTGGTGATCGAGTCCGCCCCCAGCTCCGGCAGCAGGTTGACCAGCGCGCGGCCCTTCGAGGTCGGGCTCGCCTCCGGCAGCCGCCAGACCTTCTCCCGGTACGCCTTGCCGCCGGAGGAGAAGAACAGCACCCACTGGTGGGTGTGGGCGTTGAACGAGCGGGTGACGATGTCGTCGCCGCGACGGCCGGCGGCGGTGCGGCCGCGGCCGCCGCGGTTCTGCTGGCGGAAGGTTTCCAGCGGCGTGCGCTTGATGAAGCCGTCCCGGGTGATGGTGACCACCATCTGCCCGGGCTCGATCAGGCTTTCATCGGTCTGGTCGCCCGCGACGTCGGAGATCTCGGTCAGGCGCGGGCTGGCGATCTCTGCCCTGACCTGCACCAGCTCGTCGCGCATCACCTCCAGCCGGCGCGGCCGGCTGCCGATGATCTCCAGCAGCTCGTTGATCCGCGTGCCGACCTCAGTCAGCTCGGCATGGATCTTGTCGCGCTCCAGCCCGGTCAGGCGGGCCAGGCGCAGCTCCAGGATGCCGCGCGCCTGCGCTTCCGTCAGGTGCACGCGCCCGTCCACCACGACGTTGCCCTCGTCGTGGATCAGGCTCAGCAGCGGCTCGATCTCGTCCGCGTCCCAGGCGCGCGCCATCAGCGCCTCGCGGGCGCTGGACGAGTCCGGTGCGGCGCGGATCAGCCCGATCACCGCGTCGATGTTGGCCACCGCGATCACCAGCCCGACCAGCAGGTGGCCGCGTTCGCGCGCCTTGGCGAGGTCGAAGCGGGCGCGGCGCAGGATCACCTCCTCGCGGAAGGCGATGAAGGCGACCAGGGCGTCGCGTATGCCCATCAGCTTGGGCCGGCCGCCGTCGAGGGCGACCATGTTGACGCCGAAGCTGGTCTGCAGCTGGGTGAAGCGGTAGAGCTGGTTGAGCACCACCTCCGGCGTCGCGTCGCGCTTGATCTCGATGACGATGCGCATGCCCGACCGGTCGCTCTCGTCGCGCAGGTCGGAGATGCCCTCCACCTGCTTGGCACGCACCAGCTCGGCGATGCGCTCCATCAGCGTCGACTTGTTGACCTGGAACGGGATCTCGGTGACGACGATGGCGCGCCGGTCGCGTCGTATGTCCTCGACCCCGGCGCGCGCGCGGATCAGCACCGAGCCGCGTCCGGTCTCGAAGGCGGAGCGGATGCCGGAGCGGCCGAGGATGATGCCCCCCGTGGGGAAGTCCGGTCCGGGGACGATCGCCATCAGCGCGTCGATGCCGATGTCGGGATCGGCGATCATCGCCAGCGTCGCGTCGATGATCTCGCCCGGGTTGTGCGGCGGGATGTTGGTCGCCATGCCGACCGCGATGCCGGCGGCGCCGTTGATCAGCAGGTTCGGGTAGGCGGCCGGCAGGACCTTCGGCTCGAGCTCGCTCTCGTCGTAGTTCGGCTGGAAGTCGACGGTGTCGCGCTCGATGTCCTCGAGCAGGAACATCGCCGCGCGCGCCAGCCGCGCCTCGGTGTAGCGCATCGCCGCCGGGCTATCGCCGTCGACGGAGCCGAAATTGCCCTGGCCGTCGATCAGCTTGACCCGCATCGACCAGGACTGCGCCATGCGCACCATGGCGTCGTAGATCGAGGCGTCG
>CAXTNB010000062.1:0-2081 GCA_964245385.1 uncultured Acetobacteraceae bacterium
CCGCTGGATGCCGTACCGGCTCGGACAGCGCAGCGCCACCCCCGAGGTCGACCTCGCCGCACCCGGCTGGGCGGTGGTGGGCTACAGCCGGGCGCAGGCGCTGGCCGACCGGGCGGTGCTGCCGGTGCTGTTCGGCGCGCTGGACGGCGAGGCGAGCTGGCTCGACGAGGCCGGTAACCCGTGCGGCCCGCACCGGCTGTTCAACCACTGGCCGACCGAGACCACCCGGCCGGCGCTGTTCACCGCGCTGCGCACCGGCTTCGCCACCGAGATGCTGCGCCAGGCGTTCCGCGCCACCCGCTCGCTGCGCGCGCGGCGCCGGCAGCTCCGCGGGCTGGCCGCCGACGCGCCGGCGCGTGGCCTAGGCAAGCTGCTGGTGGTGGCGCCCGACCAGGGTGTGGCGCGTCGCTACCTGGAGCAGCTGCGGGCCTGGATGCCGCCGGCGCAGGCGGACACGGTGCGGCTGGCGACCTCGAGCGAGGCGGACGCGCACGAGAGCCTGGCCAGCTTCCGGCGCCAGGCCGAGCCGAGCGTGCTGGTGACGGTGGCGATGGCCTACGAGGGGCTGGACGCGCCGGAGGTGGCCGTGGTCGCCGCACTCACCCACATACGCAGCCGGCCCTGGCTGGAGCAGATGGTCGCGCGCGCGACGCGGGTGGATCCGCACGCCGGCGAGTACGCGACCCAGCGCGCGCTGGTGTTCCATCCCGACGACCCGCTGTTCGCGCGCTTCCGCCTGCGCATGGAGACCGAGCAGGGCACGCTGGCGCGCCAGCCGAAGCCGCCGAGGCGGCAGGGCACGCTGCCGATCTGGCTGCGCGAGCAGCTGGACGAGCAGGCGGGCCGCGACGGGCTGGTGCCGCTGCAGAGCAACGCCCTGGCGCTGCGCTACGCGATGCTGAAGCCGGGACCGCACCTGGCGATGCAGCGTCCCGAGCACGAGACGGCGCAGACCGAGCTGCTGGAGCCGCCCTCGCTGGTCGAGCGTCGCCGTCGCGCCCGGGTGGGCGAGCTGATCGCGATGCAGGCGGTCGAGGACGAGGCGGCGCTGCGGGCGCCGCGCGGCCAGGGGCTGTATCATCGCTACAACGCGGTGCTGAAGCGGGTGACGGGACGCGGCCGCGCCGAGATGACGCTGGCGGAGCTGGAGGCGGCGATCGGCTGGCTGGAGCGGCATCGCCTCGCCGACCATGTCGGCCTGCTCGACGGCGATCCGCGCTACGCCTGGAGCGCGCGGCAGCGCGGCGAGTGGCGACCGCCGACCGGCCCGGCGGACGGCAGGAAGGGCGGCCGGTCGCGCGCGCCGGCACAGGGCGCCGCGGAACGCTGAGCTGGCGCTGCCGGTTCAGGCGCCGCCGCGGGCGTACTTCGTGTCCAGCGCGTCGATCGCATCCACGTTGGGCGCCGAGTGGCTGCGCGGGTCGAACTGCTGCGCGAGCCAGGCATCGACGATCGACTTGGCGAGCTCCGGGCCGATCACCCGCGCCCCCATGGTGATGATCTGGGCGTTGTTGCTCAGCGCCGCGCGCTCCGCCGAGTAGCTGTCGTGCGTCAGTGCCGCGCGTATGCCCGGGATCTTGTTGGCCGAGATGGAGACGCCGATGCCGGTGCCGCAGCACAGGATGGCGCGGTCGTAGGTGCCGTCCAGGATCCGGCCGGCGACGCGGTCGGTCATCTGGGCGTAGTACTCGCCCTCCTCGGTCTCCGGCTGCGACAGGTCGGTGACCTCGTGCTCGCCGCGGCCCTTGAGATGCTCGCCGATCGCTCGGATCAGGGGCTCCCCGGCGCTGTCTCCTCCCAACGCGATACGCATCTCGGTCCTCCTGGGGCGGGATCGGGTCCGGCCCGGCTCGTCGGTTGAACAGGTGAGGCCGCGGCAGCCGCGACGCTAGTCTCCGAGCAGCCCGTGCGCGACGGCGATGCCGGTCTCGTCGTCGAAGATATGGATCGCGTCGCGCGGGATTTTAACCACCGCGCGGCTGCCGACGGGTGCCGCCACGTGCCGATCCGCGACCGCGATCAGGAAGCAGCCGCCCAGCGCGACACCGGCATGGCTGTGGTCGCCCAGCCAGTGGTTCGAC
>CAXTNB010000062.1:2091-10414 GCA_964245385.1 uncultured Acetobacteraceae bacterium
CGACAGCACCTCGCCGGCGATCGCGGCGACGCCCGGGGTGGCGCCGCCGTCGCCTTCGCCCGCGAGCTGCACCCGGTGCGGCCGGATGCCGACGCGCAGCCGCGCGCGTCCGGCGAACTCGTCGGCCTGGCAGGGAATGCGGAAGGCGGGCGCGCCGGCGTCGTCGAGCACGACCAGCTCGTCGCCGGCGCCGGTGCGGTTCACCTGCGCCCGGTAGAGGTTCATCGGCGGCTCGCCGATGAAGGAGGCGACGAACAGGTTGGCGGGGCGCTCGCGCAGCTCGTCGGGGGTGGCGAACTGCTGCAGGATGCCGCGGTCCATCACCGCGACGCGGTCCGACAGCGCCATCGCCTCGGTCTGGTCGTGGGTGACGATGACCGTGGTCATCTTGTGCAGCGTCATGTGGTCCTTGATGCGCGCGCGCAGCAGCGCGCGCAGCTGCGGCTCGAGCTGCGACATCGGCTCGTCCAGCAGGTAGGCCGAGGCGTCGCGCACCAGCGCGCGCGCGAGACTGACGCGCTGCTGCTGGCCGCCGGAGATCGAGGGCGGGTATTTCTCCAGCAGCGGGCCGATCTCGAGCATGTCCGAGACCGCGCCGACGCGCCTGTCGATCTCGGCGCGCGGCGTGCGGCCGCGCAGCAGCGAGAAGGCGATGTTGTCCCGCACCTTCAGCGGCGGGTACAGCGCGTAGCCCTCGAAGGCCATCGCGACGTTGCGCTCCGAGGGCTTCAGTCGGTTGATCACGGTCGAGCCGATCCGGATGCTGCCGCTGGTGACGCTCTCGAAGCCCGCGACCATGCGCAGCGTCGAGGTCTTGCCGCAGCCGGAAGAGCCGAGCAGGGCGATGATCTCGCCGTCGCGTATCGCCATCGAGACCGCGTCGACCGAGCGTTCCCTGGAGCCGGGATAGACCTTGGAGACGTCGTCGAGGGTGAGGGTGCTCATCGGGCGGCCTCCATCAACGTGGCTCCATCAGGCGCTCTCCGGCAGACGCTCGCCGGAGCCGCTCTCGAAGAAGTGGGCGCGGCCGATATCGAGGCTGGCCCAGGCGCGCTGGCGGCCGCGCGCCTCGCCGAACGCGCCCTGCGAGTTCGACAGGGTGCTCGATTGCGGCTGGCTGGCGAAGATCTCGGTGCCGTCCTCGGTGCGCAGCAGCATCACCTGGCGGTCGTTCAGCGGCGTGACCGCGTCGATCTCGACCGGCATCGCGCCGGGCTGCTGGTCGAGGCTGACCGCGACGTCCTCCGGGCGCACCCCGAGCACGCAGCCCGCACCCGGCAGCGTGCCGGGCGACGAGGCGCGGCGCGGCAGGGCGATGCGGTTGGCGGCGACGCGCAGGCCGTCCTCGCCGTCGCGCGACGCGGCGAGCAGGTTGATCGGCGGATCGCCGAACAGGCGGGCGATGCGGCTGCTGGCGGGGCGGTTGTAGATCACCTCCGGGGTGCCGATCTGGGTGAAGCCGCCGTCGGCCAGCACCGCGATGCGGTCGCCCAGCGCCATCGCCTCCTTGTAGTCCTGGGTGACGTAGATCACCGTGGTGTCGCGCTCGCGCAGCAGGCGCGGCAGCTCGAGCCGCATCTCGTAGCGCACCTTGGCGTCGACGTTGCGCAGCGGATCGTCGAGCAGCAGCACCGACGGCTTCGCCGCCAGCGCGCGGGCCAGCGCGGTGCGCTGCTTCTGGCCGTTTGACAGCGCCTTGGGCAGGTGGGTCAGCACGTGGTCGATGCGCAGCATGCGCGCCGCCTCGTGCACCTGCGTCTTCACCGCCGCCTCGCCCAGGCTGCGGCTGCGCAGCGGGCTCGCGATGTTCTCGAACGCGGTCATGTGCGGGTACAGCGCGAAGTTCTGGAACGCCATGCCGATGTCGCGCCGGTCCGGCTCGTCGCCGGTGATGTCGCGGCCGTCGATCACGACGCGGCCGCCGTCGGGGGGCACCATGCCGGCGATCAGCCGCAGCAGCACCGTCTTGCCCGAGCCCGAGGGGCCGAACACCACCAGGAACTCGCCGCGGCGCACCGAGAACGACAGGTCTTCGATCACGCCGACGCGGCGGTAGGATTTGCGCAGATGCTCGATGGCCAGAAATGACATGGCGGCTCCTCAGCCCTTGATCGCGCCGAGCGACAGGCCCTCGACCAGGTAGCGCTGGGTGAAGATGGCGAGCACCAGGGTCGGGATCACCGACAGCACCAGGGCGGCGGCGATCTGTCCGTACTCGATGCCCGAGGCGGTGATGAAGGCGAGCGCGCCGACGGTGACCGGCTGCACCGCCGACGATCCCAGGATCAGCGCGAAGATGAAGTTGTTCCACGCGAAGATGAACGACAGCAATCCGGCGGCGGCGATGCCGGGACGCGCGAGCGGGATCGAGATCCTGAAGAAGGTGGCGAGCCAGCTGTGGCCGTCGAGGCGGTAGGCGAGCTCGATGTCCTCGGAGACGTCCTCGAAGTAGCCGCGCACGATCCACAGCACCAGCGGCAGAGTGATCAGCTGGTACACCCAGACCAGGCCGAAATAGGTGTCGTACAGCCCGATCGACTGGAAGTAGCCGAGCAGCAGCACCAGCAGGGGTGGGGCGAAGCGGAACGAGAGCAGCGTGAACGCCATGTCCTCGCCGCCGCGGAACTTGTAGCGCGCGAAGGCATAGGCCGCCGGCACACCCAGGATCAGCGAGACGATCACCGAGCACACCGACAGGATCACGCTGTTCAGCAGGTTGTGCATGTAGTCGATCTGCACCTCGCCCGAGCTGGTCGAGAGGTGTCCGGAGATCAGGGCGACGTAGTTGCGCAGCGTCGGGGTGAAGAACGGCGAGGGCGGCGAGCGCAGGATGTCGGTGTTGTGCATGAACGACATCAGGAACACCCAGAGCAGCGGGAACAGGAAGAACAGTCCCACCAGCACCATCAGCACGACGCGCAGGCTCGCGAACAGCTGGCCCTTCATCTCCCCGACCTCCTCACGCCGCGCCGTGCGCGCGCTCGCGCAGGCGGGTCCAGTTCTTCATGAACACCGTGGTCAGCGCGTAGGTGATCGCCCACAGCACCATCAGGATCGCCGAGGAGCGGCCGATGTCGGTGAAGGTGAAGGCCTGCAGGTAGGCCTGCACCTGGAACACCAGCAGCGTGTCGCCGGGGCCGCCCTGCGTCATCGCGTAGATGATGTCGAACTGCTGGATGCTGTCGAGCATGCGGAACAGGCTCGCGGTCAGCAGGTAGGGCAGCAGCATCGGCAGCAGGATGCGGAAGAACACGAAGCTGCCCGGCACCCCGTCGAGCTCGGCGGCCTCGAACGGCTGCCGCGGCAGGCCGCGCAGCCCGGCCAGCAGCAGGATGGCGATGAACGGCGTGTAGACCCACACGTCCACCAGCACGACGGTGAACAGCGCGGTGTTGGGCGAGGCGCCCCAGCGGAAATCGTGGAAGCCGATCAGCGAGATCAGGTACGACAGCACGCCGAAGTTGGAGTTGGTCATCAGCTTCCACATCAGGGCGGCGATGGCGGGTGCGACCATCAGCGGCAGGATGAGGAGGATGGAGAGCAGGTTGGTGATCGCCGAGCGACGCCACAGCAGCAGCGCGATGCCGAGGCCGAGCAGCAGCTCGATGCCCACGGTCAGCACGGTGTAGGCCAGCGACACGTAGACCGTGTGCCAGAAGCTGGCGTTGCTGAACAGGTTGATGAAGTTGCCGAACCAGATGAAGCGTCGGCCGGACGGGAAGGCGAGGTTGTAGCGCTCCAGCGAGTAGATCACCGCCGTGACGAACGGGATCAGGATGCCGATGCACACCAGCAGCGCCGGCAGGCTGAGCAGGTAGGGCAGCACACGCACCGACACGGTGAAGCGGCGGCGGTCCTGTGCTGCGAAGTGCGTGGTGGCGTCCATCGTGGCGCGTGTTCCTTGGAGGGCGAAGGCGTCGCCTCACCCCGGATCCCGGTGGGAGGATGGCGCAGGCACGGCCGCTGCCGGGTGCTGGGCGTCGCGCGACGCCCAGCACCTGGTGCTAGTCGGTGATGCCGGCGTTGGAGAGCTGCGACTTGATGTCGCTGGCGAGCTGGTCGAGCCCCTCTTCGACCGGGACCTGGTTGGAGTACATCTTCTGCAGCGCCGCCGCCCAGTTGGTGGTGACGTTGAAGAACAGCGGCTGCGGCGTGAAGTAGATCTTCGCCCCGGGCGAGGAGGCCGCGAACTGGTCCAGGAACCCGGGATAGTCGTTCATGCGGGTTTTGAAGTCCTGGTTGTCCCACACCACCTGCCGCGTCGGGTCGATCAGGTTGGCCTTGGTGGCGCCGAGCGTCAGCTGCTGGGTGCTGGTGGCCCACTGCAGCAGCTTCCAGGCGGCCTGCTGCTTGCGGGAGTAGCTGCTCATCGCCAGCGACCAGATCCAGACGTTCGGCGTCGGGCGGCTGGCGTCGGGGTTCGGCGTGAAGGCGTGATAGACGATGTTGCCGGCTTCCTTGGTGCCCTTCTCCTGGAAGTAGGCGGCGCTGTCGGCGTCGTAGACCATCGCCGCGGTGCCGCCGCCGAGATCGTTGGCGACCTCGTACCAGGTATAGGTGGTCCAGTTCTTCGGCCCACCCTTCTGCAGCATCTCGACCCAGAGCTTGGTGAACTTCTTCGCCGCCGGGCTGTTCATCGCCGGCACCAGCTTGCCGCCGCTGGTGTCGAAGTCCTTCGCGCCGTAGTTGGTGTAGGCGGACAGGAAGCCGGCATGGATGGTCGCCCAGGAGCGGCTGCCGCGCGCGCTGATGCCGTAGGTGCCGGGCACGTCCTTGGAGATCTTGGCGGCCTTCTCGATCAGGTCGGGCAGGTTCTTCGGCGGCTCGACGTGCGCCGCGTCCAGGATCCGCTTGTTGTAGGCGACCGAGTTCAGCTCCCACGCCCAGGGCAGCGCCCACTGCTTGGCGTTGGCGCTGCCGAGCGCCTGGCCCGGCACGCCGCTCCAGGAGGTGGCGGCGCGCAGGTTGGGCAGGATGCCGTCCCAGTCGTAGTCCGCCGAGGTCTCCGACGGGTCGTGGATGAACTTGTTCAGGTCGACCAGCCAGCCGGCCGGCCCGTACTGCCAGGTCTGGTAGGCGCCGGTCATGAACAGGTCGTAGGCGGTGGAGTGGCTGGAGAGTGCGGCGGTGACCTTGTCGAAATACACGTCCTCGGGGAACACGTCGTAGGTGACGTCGATGCCGGTCAGCGTCTTGAAGCTGTCGATGTTGTGCAGCATCGCGTCGGTGTAGGGATGCTTGTTGAGCAGCAGCTTGATCGACTGGCCCTTCTGCGCCTGCCAGTCGTACGAGCTGGCGGCAAGTGCGGAGGACTGCATGCGGTTGAGCAGCGCCGTCGCCGCCGCGGCGCCGAGCCCGTACTGGCCGGCACGCGTGATCAGCTCGCGCCGGCTCATGCCGCCGTTCCTGAACACGCTCAGTGTATCCTTGATCTTGTCGGCCATGTCTCGTTCCCTGGGGTTTCGTTTGGTCGGCGCTAAGTCGATACGGAGCCGATCACTCCGGTATCAGCACGATCTTGATGGATTTGTCGCCTTTCTTCATCAGGTCGAAGCCGTGCTTGAACTCGCGGAGCGGCAGGGTGTGGGTGACGACGCCGTCGGTGGGCAGGCGGCCGTCGCCGATGGCGGCGATGGTGAGCGGGTAGCAGTATGGTCCGAGGTGGGCGCCGTAGAGGTCGAGCTGCTTGCGGTCGCTGATGATCGACCAGTCGGCGGTGACCTCGTGGCCGAACACCGAGAACTCGACGAAGCGGCCGAGCTTGCGGATCATGTTGAGGCCCTGCGTCACGCTGGCCTCGTGGCCGGTGGCCTCGATGTAGACGTCGCAGCCGTAGCCGTCGGTGAGCTGTTTCACCGCGCCGACCACGTCCTCCTTGAACGGGTTCATGACGATGTCGGCGCCGAACTTGCGCGCGAGATCGAGCCGGTCCTGCTTGCCGTCGAGCACGATCAGCTTCGAGGGGTTCTTCAGCCGCGCCGCACCCACCATGCCGAGGCCGAGCGGCCCGGCGCCGGACAGCACCACGACGTCGTCGAGCTGGATCAGGCCGCGATTGACCGCGTGCACCGAGCAGGCATAGGGCTCGACCAGCACCGCGCGCTCCAGCGGGATGCTGTCCGGCACCTTGTGGGTGCGGCTCTCCTTGGGGAAGCGCATGTACTTGGCCATGCCGCCGTTGACGTTGTTCTGGAAGCCGTAGACGTCGTGGCGCTCGCACATCCAGTATTCGCCGCGGGAACAATAGCGGCAATGCTCGCACGGCACGATCTGCTCGGAGATCAGCCGGTCGCCGACCTTGTACTTGCCGGCGGCGGCGACGTTGGCGCCGACCTCGACCGCGCGGCCGAGGAACTCGTGGCCGGGGATCATCGGCGCCTTGACGTAGCGGGCCTGGCCCTTGTTGTCGCCCCAGAACGAGGGCGCGCCGCCGAAGGTCTTGATGTCGCTGGCGCAGATGCCGCAGGCCTCGACCTCGATGATGATGTCGTCGGGGCCGGCGCGCGGCACGTCGACCTCCTCGAGCCGGTAGTCGCCCGGCTCATAGGCCACCACCGCGGTCATGCGGCGGGGCAGATCGACGGCGCCGGCCTTGGTGGTGTCGCTCACAGTGTCCATCGTGGTGCTCCTCTCGCAGGATCGGCGGTGACGGGATCAGGCGGCCTCCAGGCGCTGCAGCAGCCCGTCGGCCAGCGCCTGCAGGATCAGGTTGCACGAGCAGGCGCCGGCATCGAGGGTGCCGCGCGAGCGCTCGCCCAGGCGCGCCGCGCGGCCGAGGCGGGCGACCATGTCGCGGGTCGACTCCAGCCCCGACGCGGACGCCGCCTGCAGCGCACGCAGGCAGCCGGGGAACTCCTCGCCGGCCGCGACCGCCGCGTCGTAGGCCAGGCGGGCGGGGGTGAGCACGTCGATCAGCGTCTTGTCGCCCGGCCTGGCCTCGCCGAGGTCGGTGATCGCCGCCTCGCCGGCGGCCAGCATCGCCGACAGGCGGTCGCGGTCGAGGCTGTCCGCCCCGTCCAGCGCGTCGGCCATCTCGGTGAAGAACGAGCCGTACAGCGGCCCCATCGAGCCGCCGATGTCGCCGAGCAGGGTGTCGCCGATGGTGACGAAGCCCTGGCGCAGGTCGAACGTGCTGCCCGACAGCCGCTCGATCACCAGCCGGAAGCCCTTGGCCATGTTGATGCCGTGGTCGCCGTCGCCGGTGGCGCCGTCGATCTCCGACAGCAGCGCCTGGTTGGCGACGATGCTCTCGGCGATCTCGAGGGTGACCGGGGCCGCGTCGGCCAGCGTGATGCTCTGCATGTCGGCCCTCCTCAGCCCGCGACCGAGAGGCCGATCGAGCGGCACGGCGCGCGCAGCAGCCGGTCGAGCTCGCCGTCGAGCCGGGTGAGCGTGACGGAGACGCCGGACATCTCCAGCGAGGTGAAGTAGTTGCCGACGAAGCGGTGGGTGGGGGTGACGCGGCGCGCCCGCAGCATCGCCTCGACGTGGCCGTACAGCAGGTAGAGCTCCATCAGCGGCGTCGCCCCGAGACCGGAGACCAGCACGCTGACGTCCTCGCCCTCGAACGACAGGTCGGCGAGGATGCGCTCGAGCATCATCCCGGCCATCTCGCGCGCCGGCGCCACCGGCAGCACCGCGATGCCGTGCTCGCCGTGATGGCCGATGCCGACCTCCATGCTGCCGGGCTCGATCGAGAAGTTCGGCCGGCCGGCGGCGGGGATGGTGCAGGCGGACAGGCCGATGCCGATCGAGCGCGTGTTGTCGATGCTCTTCTGCGCCGAGGCGATCACCGCGTCGAGGTCGGCGCCCTCGGCGGCCCGCGCACCGCCCGCCTTCCACATCAGGATCTCGCCGGCGACGCCGCGCCGCTTGTCGGCCTCCTCGGGGGGCGCGGAGGCGACGTCGTCGTTGGCGATCACCGTGCGCACGGCGAGCCCGTCCTTGGCGGCGAGCTTGACCGCCATCTTCACGTTCATGTTGTCGCCGGCATAGTTGCCATACAGGCAGGCGACACCCCGGCCGCCGTCGGCCTCGCCGAACGCGGCGTGGAAGCTCTTCGCCGTCGGCGAGGCGAACACCTCGCCGATCGCCACCGCGTCGACCAGACCAGGACCGACATAGCCCAGGAACGCCGGCTCGTGGCCGGAGCCGCCGCCGGTGACGATCCCGACACGCCGCCGCGGCCGACCGCCGGCACCGCGCAGCACACGCGGATGCTCGGTCGCCACCAGCAGATCCGGATGCGCCGCCAGAACGCCGACCAGGCTGCCCTCCGTCACCCGGTCCGGATCGTCGATCACGCGGTTCATGCCGCCTCCTC